>JALYQH010000063.1 GCA_030855945.1 Pseudomonadota bacterium
CCGGCACCGGCAAGACTGCCGCGCTGACCGCGCGCCTCGCCCACATCATCGCCACCCGCAAAGCCTGGCCGAGCCAGATCCTCGCCGTGACCTTCACCAACAAGGCCGCGCGCGAAATGAAGGAGCGGGTTAGCGCGATCAGCGGCGGCGCGATCGAAGGCATGCCATGGCTCGGCACCTTCCACTCGGTCGCCGCGCGCATGCTGCGCAGCCACGCCGAGCTGGTCGGGCTGCAATCCAATTTCACCATCCTCGATACCGACGACCAGCTTCGTCTGCTCAAGCAGCTCATCCTTGCCGCCAACCTCGACGAGAAGCGCTGGCCCGCGCGCCAGCTCGCCGGCCTGATCGACCGGTGGAAGAATCGCGGCTGGACCCCGGCCCAGATCGACGCCGCCGAAAGCGAAGGCTTCGCCCAGGGCCGAGGCCAGGAATTCTACGCCGCCTATCAGGCCCGCCTGCGCAATCTTAACGCCTGCGATTTCGGCGACCTCCTGCTCCACATGCTGGTCATCCTGCGCGCCCACCCCGACGTGCTCGAAGGCTATCGCGACCGCTTCCGCTACATCCTCGTCGACGAATATCAGGACACCAATTCATCGCAATACGAATGGCTGCGGCTCCTCGCCGAGCCGCGCCGCAACCTGTGCTGCGTCGGCGACGACGACCAATCGATCTATTCGTGGCGCGGCGCCGAAGTCGCCAACATCCTCCGCTTCGAGAAGGATTTCCCCGGCGCGGCGGTGATCCGCCTCGAGCAGAATTACCGATCGACCCCGCACATCCTCGGCGCCGCCACCGGCCTCATCGGCCACAATGCCGGCCGCCTCGGCAAGACGCTGTGGACCGACCAAGCCGAGGGCGACAAGGTCAAGGTCGTCGGCGTGTGGGACGGCCCCGAGGAAGCGCGCCGCGTCGGCGAGGAAATCGAAGCGCACCAGCGCCGTGGCGGTTCCCTCGACGACTGCGCGATCCTCGTCCGGGCCCAGTTCCAGACCCGCGAGTTCGAAGAGCGCTTCATTGCGATCGGCCTCGCCTATCAAATCGTCGGCGGCTTCCGCTTCTACGAGCGCGCCGAAATCCGCGACGCCCTCGCCTACCTCCGCCTCGTCGCGCAGCCCGCCGACGACCTCGCCTTCGACCGCATCGTCAACGTTCCCAAACGCGGCCTCGGCGACAAAGCGGTCGCGCGCATCCATCAATCCGCACGCGCCACCGGCCAGCCGCTGCTCATCGCCGCCGCCGCGATGCTCGATAGCGACGAGCTGACCCCGCAAGCCCGCCGCAGCCTCGGCCGCTTCGTCGGCGACATCGCCCGCTGGCGGACGATGGCGGGCGAGCTTCCGCACCCCGAGCTTGCCCGCCTCCTGCTCGACGAAAGCGGCTACACCGCCGTCCTCCAGGCCGAGCGCTCCGCCGAAGCCGCCGGCCGCCTCGAAAATCTCACCGAGCTCACTCGCGCCATGGAGGAATATGAAACCCTCGGCGCCTTCCTCGAGCATGTTAGCCTGGTAATGGACAATGACGCGGCCAAGGGCGAGCCCAAGGTCACCATCATGACCATTCACGCCGCCAAGGGCCTCGAATTCCCGCTCGTCTTTCTCGTCGGCTGGGAAGAAGGCGTGTTCCCGTCGCAGCGCGCGCTCGACGAAGGCGGCCTCGCCAGCCTCGAGGAGGAGCGGCGCTTGGCCTACGTCGCCATCACCCGCGCCCGCACCCGCGCCACCATCCTCCACGCCGCCAACCGCCGGATCTACGGCCAATGGACGAGCAGCATTCCCAGCCGCTTCGTCGCCGAGCTCCCGCAAGACCATATCGAGAGCGAAACCACGATGAGCGGCGGCGAATCCCTGTGGCGCGCGCAATGGAGCGAGCACGCCGACCCCTTCGCCCACCTCGGTCCGGCCCAGTCGATGCGCTCGGCCACCCGCGGCCCGGGTTGGCAACGCGCCGCGTCGCAGTCACCCTCTCCCCTTGAGGGGGAGGGTCGACTCGCGCGAAGCGCGAGCGGGGTGAGGGGTTGGGGCGCCCGCCCCCCGATCGACGTCAAGGCCTCGGCCGTCTCCCTCGGCAACAAGGGCCGCGACGACCTCGCGCTCGGCATGCGCGTGTTCCACGGCAAATTCGGCTACGGCACCATCGCCGTCATCGAAGGCAATAAGCTGGAGATCGATTTCGAGCACGCCGGGCGGAAGCGGGTGCTCGATACGTTTGTGAGCTTGGGTTAGGACGCGGCTTGACTTCCCGCCATGGGAACTGTTAAACATCTCCATGCGGCTGATTGCCCAAAGCACGCTCGTCGCGTTCGCTGAGCGTCACCCGCGTTCGTCGGCCTCGCTGACTCACTGGCGCGCCGTCGTGAAGGCCGCGAATTGGACCAATGCGACCGAGGTCCAGGGTGCGTTTTCGAAGGCCAAGGCGTTGAATGGCGAACGAGTACGGTTCGAGGTGGCGGGCGGCGATTTTCGGCTGGTTGTCGCATTCGATTTCCGCCGTTCGATCGCCTTCGTCAAGTTCATCGGAACGCACGCCGACTATGACAAGATCGATGCGCTGACCGTCAACCTGTTCTGAAAGTGATCGACATGGACATTCGCCCAATCCGCACCGACGCCGAGCATGAAGCGGCCCTGCGCGAGATTGAAGCATATTGGGGCGCCGCCGAGGGCACGACCGAAGGCGATCGGCTTGACGTCCTCGCTACGCTGGTCGAGGCTTATGAGGACCGGCGCTGGCCGCTCGACACCGTCGACCCAGTCGAAGCGATTGAAACCGCGATGGCCTACGAAGGCCGCACCCGCGCGGACCTCGGCCGTTTAATCGGCCCGTCGCGTGCAACCGAGGTGCTCCAGCGCAAGCGCTCGCTCACCTTACCGATGATCCGAAAGATCGCGAGCAATTGGCACGTCCCGGAAAAGCTGCTGGTCCGCGAATATCCGTTGGCAACGGCCATGGCTCGGCCGAAGCCGAGGCGACCGTCGGGAGCTAACAAGGCCGCTTGAGACGCTGCTCCGATATCCGCTTAACCCGTCGTCTTCCGCCCGGTCTCCCGTATCCACGGCATGAGCGACGACCAGGCGAGCTCGTGCATCAGCTCGATTCCGGCCAGCTTGCCCTTGCTCCACACCACCTCGCCGGCCGGCACGATCAGGCCGTCGATAAATAGCGACACGAAGGTATCGCGCGGCGGCAGGCCTTCGCCCTCGATCTGCAGCCCGCGCGCCGAAACGTTGCGAAGGCTCGCCGCCGCGACGTTGATGCCCCACTTGACCCCGACGGGGCAGCGAAGCTCGACGCGGGGCATCGTCCGCCGCTCGCCCGGCTGGTCGAGCAGCTTGCGGTTGAGCAGCGCCACCATGTCGATTGGCCGCTCGAAGCGGATACCCGCTTCTCCGCCCGCGACCCACTCGATCGTCCCGGACGGCCGCTGTCCCGTCGCCAGTTCGACCGCCACATCCTCGCCCGGCGACCGCGCCGCGGCGCCCCGGATGGTCGTGCCCAGCGCCGAAATCCTGCGAATAGCCCCCGCCCGCCGCTCTCCGGCGACGAAAAAGGCAATCGGATCGAGCGCCCCCAGCGCGTCGCCCGCGGGCGAGTCGTCGAGCCACGGAAGCTGCGCTCCCATGACGAAGATCGTTGTGGACTGGGCTTCGGCCATGAGCGGTCCTGCGGTTGCGCAAGGACGATGCGCACGCGAAGGCTAAGGAGTTGCTAATGTGGTGTGGGAGCGAGCGGTGGCGAAGTTGGCCGGATGGTACGCTCCCCTGAGCTCAAAGGGATAGACACCAACTCCGAGGCACGAATTTCGAGGACAAACCCCAATCAGGCAGCGAGCGCCCTGACATGGATTTCATCCTCTCGCGCCCGCGCCCCGGCCAGCTCATGCGCCGACTGCATCCGCAGCAACGTGTCAGCCTTCAAACCAAACGCTTTTTCGAAACGGATCGCCATCTCGGCCGAC
>JALYQH010000067.1 GCA_030855945.1 Pseudomonadota bacterium
GGTCGCAAGCGGTGTTGCATCGACAAAGGCGAAGAAACCGCGTCCCGGACCGCTGCCGGCGCCGGGTTGGAGCCGCACCGGGCGCCCCGAAACGTTGACCTGTGGGTTGGCGCCGAGACCGCGCGGATCGCTCAGGCCGAAGCGGATCTCTGCGCGCGCGAGATCAAGCGAGCCCGGCTCGATTCCGTAGCGCGGAAGATCGGCCGGAAAGGCGAAGCGCGCCGCGCCCGCTACCGTCGCATCGTAAACCACCGCTTCGTAAATCGAGCGTTTGCGGACTTGGGGCGCGATGTCGCTGGTGATTTCGACCGCTTCGGGTTCGAGCGTCAATTCGCGGATCACATCCCGCGTGCGGCTCACCGTCGATCCGGTGCCGACCGAGGTTTCGGTGGTCGTCGTGCGGTAGGGGATCACCAGCACCGGCCCGCTGATTGCCTGCGGCCCGCCCCACCCCTCGGTGATCGACGCGCGCGCAGCTTCCGACTGGCTCTGACGATCGTAAACCAGCAGCCATACCGAAAAGAGCGGGATTGCCAGCGCGAAGCCGATGAGGATCGCAAGTAGCAGCTTCCTGCCCGGCGATTTCTGCGCATCCGATGCATACATCAGTCGACTCCAATTGCCTGAAAAACTCAACTCGTCTATGATATTGCACGGTTCGTCGTCAACGACTTATCGACGAATTTGCACGGTTGGTCGCAGCGCCATCCCTTAAACAGGCCTCGCTTATGGTCCTGCCGGTGGCTAGGTTGGGCCATGCGCTCCTACAATATGGGCATTGCCGGCTGCGGGCCCTGCGGGATGGCGACGGCAATTCTCCTTCAACGAGCCGGCCATGCAGTCACTTTGTTCGAGCGTTTCGAACACCCGGCCCCGATCGGTTCCGGGCTGATGATCCAGCCGACCGGGCTGGCGGTCCTCGATCGGCTCGGACTTGCGAACCGGATTATCGATCGCGGCGCTAGGATCGATCGGCTGCATGGAATGGCCGGCCCGCGGGTTGTTCTGGACGTCCATTATTCTGCGTTGCGAGGTGGTGACCGATTTGGGATCGGCATCCATCGCGCGGAGCTTTTCGCGGCCCTTCATGATCTGGTCGTGGGCGAGTCCATTCCGGTCCGCACCGGCCACACGGTCGAAGGAAGCGCATTGCACGGCGAACGTCGTGCCCTGCGTTTTGCCAATGGCTCCGAAAGCGAGGCGTTCGACCTCGTCGTGGACGCGCTGGGCACGCGCTCCAAACTGGCGCCGGACGGCGGAATCACCCTCAAATACGGTGCGCTCTGGGCAACCCTGGCCTGGCCGGGCGGCGACTTCGATCGCCATGCTTTGTCCCAGCGATATAAGCGGTCAAGCGAGATGGCCGGCGTATTGCCCGTGGGTCGCGACAGCTCGGGTCGCGAGCAGGCGGCGTTCTTCTGGTCGCTTCGGCGGGACCGGCTAGACGAATGGCGGCAGCGCGGACTCGCCGCCTGGAAGCATGATGTGCTCGGCTTGTGGCCGGCCTGCTCCCCGCTGATCGATCAGATCGTAGATACCGAGCAGCTCACGTTCGCCACCTATTCGCACCGGACGCTGTCCCCATCATTCCAACCCGCGCTGATCCACATCGGCGACGCCTGGCATTCGGCCAGCCCTCAGCTTGGCCAGGGCGCCAACATGGCTCTGCTCGACGCGTGGGCACTCAGCAGGGCGCTTGGGCAGGAGGAGCGCGTTCCGGCCGCAGTGCACGCCGCCGTTGCCTCGCGACGCCGGCACGTGCGGCTTTACCAAGGCCTGACATGGCTGTTCACGCCGGTGTATCAGTCGGACAGCCATGTGCTGCCCTTCATCCGCGATCGGCTCGTCGGGCCGTTGTCGAAATTCTGGCCGGCGACGGCGATTCAAGCGGCCATGGTCAGTGGATTGATCGGGTCATCGCTCCGGGCACTCGGTCTCGCTGAAGATTTGAAAGAGCAGGTGACCCCGTCAGCGGCCGGGCCGCCTTCTCCCCTTAGTAAACCCGCGCCTTGGGCTTGATGTAGGCGATGTCGTCGGTGAGCGTATATTCGTGGACCGGGCGGTAATCGATGCTCACCCCGCCGCCGTTGCCGCCCCAGCCGTCGAACGTCACGATCGTATGCTTCATCCAATTCGCGTCGTCGCGGTTGGGGTAATCCTCGTGCATGTGCGCGCCGCGGCTTTCCTTGCGGTTGGCGGCGCAGTGCATCGTCACCACCGCCTGCCCCAGCATATTGTCGAGCTCGAGCGTCTCGATGAGGTCGCTGTTCCAGATCAGGCTGCGGTCGGTCGTGCGGACGTCGGCCATCTGCTTGTAGACCGCGTCGATCTTGGCGACGCCCTCGGCCAGCGTTGCTTCCGTGCGGAACACCGCGCAATCGGCCTGCATCGTCCGCTGCATCGCCAGGCGGATGTCGGCGGTCGGGGTTGAGCCGGCGGCGTTGCGGAATTTGTCGAGCCGTTCGATTGCGATGCCGCCCGATTCCTTGGCGAGCGCCGGCTGAGCAACGCCCGGCGTGATCACTTCGGCCAGCCGTAACCCCGCCGCGCGGCCGAATACTACCAAGTCGATCAGGCTGTTTGATCCGAGGCGGTTGGCGCCGTGAACGCTGACGCACGCCGCTTCGCCGACCGCGAACAGGCCGGGGACGACGCTGTCCGGATTCCCGTCTTTCAGCGTGACCACCTCGCCATGATAATTGGTCGGGATTCCGCCCATATTGTAGTGGACCGTCGGCGTCACCGGTATCGGTTGCCGCGTCAGGTCGACGTTGGCGAAAATCTTCGCAGTCTCCGAAATGCCCGGCAGACGCTCGGCGAGAATCTTTGGGTCGATATGGTCGAGGTGAAGGAAGATATGGTCCTTATGCTCGCCGACGCCGCGGCCTTCGCGGATTTCCATCGCCATCGATCGTGACACGACGTCGCGGCTGGCGAGGTCTTTCGCGGACGGAGCATAGCGCTCCATGAACCGCTCGCCTTCCGAGTTGGTGAGGTAGCCGCCCTCGCCGCGCGCCCCTTCGGTGATCAGCACGCCGGCGCCGTAGATTCCGGTCGGGTGGAACTGGACGAACTCCATGTCCTGGAGCGGCAGGCCCGCACGAAGCACCATCGCATTGCCGTCGCCGGTGCAGGTGTGCGCGCTCGTCGCCGAGAAATAGGTCCGCCCGTAGCCGCCGGTCGCCAGCACCACCGCCTGCGCGCGGTAACGATGAAGCGAACCGTCATCCATGTTGAGCGCGATCAGGCCGCGGCAAATGCCGTCCTCCATGATCAAATCGAGCGCGAAATATTCGATGAAGAAGTCGGCGTCATACTTCAGGCTCTGCTGGTATAGCGTGTGGAGCATGGCATGGCCGGTGCGGTCGGCGGCGGCACAGGTGCGCTGCGCGGCGGGACCCTCGCCCATGTTCTGGGT
>JALYQH010000073.1 GCA_030855945.1 Pseudomonadota bacterium
GTCGGCCCACATGGCTTTGAGGCGGTCGATGCGCTCGTCGGTCCAACTCATGAAAATATAAACTCCGTGCGTGTTGCGAGGCGCCGCCGCTGCCGATAGGCGATTGTACCGTGAACGACCAGACCAAGCCTTGGGTGCGCGCCGAGCCCGGCGTGCCGACGCTGACCGGCGTCAATACGGGCGGGCTCAAGACGCTCTATATCAAGGAGGTCAAGCGGTTCTTCAAGGTGCAGATGCAAACCGTATGGGCGCCGGCGATCACCACTTTGCTCTATCTGGTCATCTTCACCGTCGCCCTGGGCCGCGAGGGGCGGCAGGTGATGGGCGTGCCGTTCGCCGATTTCCTTGCCCCCGGCCTGATCATCATGGCGATGCTGCAAAGCGCCTTCGCCAACGCCTCCTTCTCGCTGATGGTCGGCAAGATGCAGGGGACGATCGTCGATTATCTTCTCCCCCCGCTGTCGACGACCGAGCTGATCGCCGGGCTGGTCGGCGCGGCGGTGACCCGGGCTTTCCTGGTCGGCGGCGCGGTGTGGCTGATCATGTTGCCCTGGCCCGGCGTCCATGTTGCCGTCACCCATCCGCTGCCTTTATTGTGGTTCGGTCTGATGGGCGCGCTGCTCTTGTCGTTTCTGGGACTGTTGACCTCAATCTGGGCCGACAAGTTCGACCATGCCGCGGTGGTCACCAATTTCGTGGTCGCGCCGCTGTCGCTGCTGTCGGGCACCTTTTATTCGGTCGAGCAGCTCGCGCCGGCGTTCCGCGCGGTGAGCCACGCCAATCCCATCTTCTATGTCATTTCCGGCTTCCGCCACGGCTTTCTCGGCGTCGCCGACTCGCCGCTACTGGTCGGCGCAATCGGGCTGCTCCTGCTGAACATCCTCCTGTTCGGGGTCTGCTATCTGGTCCTGCGGAGCGGGTGGAAGATCAAGAATTGAGGCATTGCAAAGACTTGGCCGATTAATGACTGTGAACAGGCGATAACATAGGCGTTCAGGTCGTGGGCAAGTAAAGGCGCGCATAAGCATGGCATCACGCTCGAAAGGAGAGCCCCATGCGTAAGTTTCTCATCCCCATTCTACTGACCTCGACCTTTGCGATGGCCGCGCCGGCCGCGGCGCAGTGGGCGCCGCCGGTCCCCCAAGGCTATGCCTATGGCTATAACAATAATTATGGCCAGATTCGTCGCCTCGAAGCGCGGGTCGATCAAGTTCGTCGGACCATTCGCCAGCTCGACCGACGCAACATATTGTCGGACCGCGAAGCGCGCCGGCTCAGCGACCAGGCGCGCTATCTCGACCAGCGTATCAACATGCTGGCCCGCAATGGCTTCAACCGCCGGGATCGCCAGGATATCGAGTTGCGCCTTGCCCGCCTGGAGCAAAGGATCCGCCACGACGTGAACGACGGCAACCGCAACGGCTATTACGGAAACAACGACAATCGTTGGGACCGCGACCGCGACGGCCGCGACGATCGTTACGAGGACGATCGTGGACATGACCGCGACGACCGCCGCGACCGTGACGATCGCCGTGACCGTGACCGCGACGACGACTAAAGCCTCTGGGGTCAATGCATCCCGGTAAGGCGTAAGGAAGGGGCGGCTCCGTACGGAGTCGCCCCTTCTTTTTCCGTTTTTTCAGGCTTGGCGTTTGACCCCGCTTGAGCGTCGGCGATATAGCGCGAGGCGGCGGCTTTGAGGGCCGCCTTTTGCCTTTCCCGCCTTAGGAGCCCTTCATGGCCATTACCCCGCTTATGCCCGTCTACCCGCGCAGCGAGGTGCGGCCAGTGCGCGGCGAAGGGGTTTATCTGTACGGCGAGAATGGCGAGAAATATCTCGATTTCGCGAGCGGTATCGCGGTCAATCTGCTGGGCCACGGCCACCCGCATCTGACCAAGGCGATCCAGCAGCAGGCCGCGACGCTGGTCCACGTCTCCAACCTTTACGGCAGCCCGCAGGGCGAGAAATTCGCGCAGCGGCTGGTCGACCTGACCTTTGCCGACACGGTATTCTTCACCAATTCGGGCGCCGAGGCGGTGGAATGCGCGATCAAGACCGCGCGCCGTTATCACCATGCCAAGGGCAACCCCCACAAGCACAACCTCATCACTTTCTCGAACGCCTTCCATGGCCGCACGATGGCAACGATCAGCGCGACCAATCAGGAGAAACTGCGCGACGGCTTCGCCCCGCTGCTGCCGGGCTTCACCGTGGTCGAGTTCGACGATTTGGAGGCAGCCAAGGCGGCGGTGGACGAAAATACGGCGGGCTTCATGCTCGAGCCGGTCCAGGGCGAGGGCGGGGTGCGCCCGGCATCGCAGGCGTTCATGAAAGGCCTGCGCGCGCTGTGCGACGAACATGATTTGATGCTGGTGCTCGACGAGGTTCAGTGCGGGATGGCGCGCAGCGGAACACTCTACGCCCACGAGCAATATGGAATCACGCCGGACATCATGGCCTCGGCCAAGGGCATCGGCGGCGGATTTCCACTCGGCGCCTGCCTCGCGACCGAGAAAGCGGCGTCGGGGATGGCGATCGGAACGCATGGCTCGACCTATGGCGGCAACCCTCTGGCGATGGCGGCGGGGCAGGCGGTGCTCGACGTGGTCGCCAACGACGAGTTCTTGGCGCATGTCCGCCAGACCGGCGAGCGGCTGCGCTCGGCGCTGGAGCAAATGATCCCGAACCATGATCAGCTGTTCGACAGCGTGCGCGGGATGGGGATGATGCTCGGCATCAAGATGAAGACCGACAGCCGCGCCTTCGTGCTTTACCTGCGCACTCGCGGTATCCTCACCGTAGCGGCGGGCGACAATGTCGTGCGGGTGCTTCCGCCGCTGACCATCGAGGAAGCGCATATCGCCGAGTTCATCGAAGGGCTGTCGGCCGCCGCCGCCGATTACGAGGTGCCCGAGGCGGCGTGAGCGCGCGGTTGCGCTTTGGGCGCCGCGCAACCATCTGGGCGCGATGATCCGGACCGATCTCAAGCTCGACGTCACCATGGCGGTAAGCATCAACGCCCGCCACGCGCGCGGCCGCGCGGCGCGACTCGGACCGGTGCTCGACCGAATTCTCGCCAATCACAATTATCCGCCGGTCCTCGAGGTGCTGCTCGCCGAGGCGCTCGTGCTGACGGCGCTGCTCGGCTCGCTGCTTAAGGATCCGGGCGGCCAGCTTACCATCCAGGCACAGACCGAGCGCGGAGTGGTTGATCTCCTGGTGTGCGATTACAGAGGCGGCGAACTGCGCGGCTATATTCGCCACGATTGCGACCGGCTGGCCGAGGCCGGGCCCAATCCGACTCTGTTTTCGCTGTTCGGCAAGGGGTATCTGGCGATCACCTTCGACCAGCCGGCGACCGACGAACGCTATCAGGGCATTGTCCCGCTCGAGGGAGCGAGTCTCGGTGAGGCGGCGCAAAGCTATTTCAGCCAGTCCGAGCAAATCCCGTCGATCGTCCGGCTGGCGGTCCGCAAGGATGCGGCCGGCTGGGTCGCGGGCGGCCTGATGTTCCAGCATCTGCCCGAGGGCGAGGAGGGACGCGAGCGGCTCCAAACGCGGCTCGACCATCCCGAATGGCCGCACGTCGCGGTCCTCGCCGGATCCGTCAAGCCGGAAGAGTTGACCGATCGCGACCTCGCGCTCGACGACCTCGTGTGGCGCCTGTTTCACGAGGAAGAGGAAGTGCGGACGCTGGCGCCGGTGGCGCTGAGCAAAGGATGCCGCTGCAGCCCCGACTATATCGCTTCGGTGATTGCCCGCTTCCCGCCCGAGGAACAGGCAGACATGGCCGGCGAGGACGGGCTTATCCGGGTCGATTGCGAATTTTGCGCGACCAGCTTCCCGATCGCGCTGCCCGCGGCCGATGCGGCGTGATGATTGTGGGAATGGCGACCGATTTCGAGTAAGGCGGCCATGGGATGGGCAAGATGATTCGACCAATGGCGCGCGGCGCGGTTGCGACGGTGGCGGCTGCATTGCTGAGCGGCGCCAGCGGTCCGCGCGCGCTTGCCCCGGCAAGTCCCGGGTTGTGGGAAGTCGGCACTTCCGCGCGGGGTGCCGACGCCCGACCGATTTGCGTCTCCGATCCGGCCGCGCTGGCGCGGTGGGAGCATCGCCGCGCGCGCTGCACCAGCGTCGTGCTGTCGGACGTCGGCAATAAAGCGGTGGTCGATTATGCTTGCGCCGGCAGCGGCTTCGGGCGGTCGGAGATGACCCTGGTCACGCCGCGGACGCTGCGCATCGCAACGCAAGGTATTTCGCCGGGAGGGCCGTTTAACTACATCCTTCATGCCCGCCGGGTCGGGAATTGCACGGCTCGTTAAGCCCTGGTTTACCATGGGCGGCTAGAAGCAGCAGGTGTCGGGTTCGACACGCATTCCCCTTGGGCCTCGAGCCCCAACTGGGCCGCCCTAGCTGACAAGCGAATGGGCGGCCCTTTCTTTGCGGGCGCCGCACTTCTTTCCAGTAAGCAAAGCGGCGGCTAAGGGGCGGCGATGCTGCTGTTCGCAATCAAGGCGATCCTTTCGGGGATCCTCGTTGCGGCGATCTCGACCATCGCCAAACGTTATCCCGGCTGGGGCGGCCTGGTCGCGTCCTTGCCGCTCGTGTCGGTACTGTCGATGATCTGGCTTTATGGCGAGACCCGCGACGCCGAAAGCGTCGCCAAATTGTCGATCGGCGCCTTCTGGTTCTTCCTGCCCTCGATTCCGATGTTTCTCGTCATCCCCGCGCTGCTTCGCGCGGGTGTCGGCTTCGTGGCGACCATGGCTATTGCCTGTGCGATGACCGTGCTGCTCTATGCCGGGATGAACTGGCTCGCGCCGCGCGTCGGGATCGTCCTGTGAGCAAACGCCACGCGGTCGTGCTTCTCTCGGGCGGCCTCGATTCGATGGTGTGCGCGGCCTTAGCGCGCGAGGCGGGGTTTGGTGTGCTCGCGCTGACCATTGATTATCACCAGCGCCACCGTATCGAGCTCAGGGCGGCGCGAACCATCGCGGCTGAGCTCGCCGACCGCCACATCGTCCTGCCGCTCGATCTCAGCGCGTTCGGCGGCTCGGCGCTGACCGCCGACATCGACGTGCCCAAAAGCGGGCTGGGCGACGGCATCCCGGTCACCTACGTCCCAGCGCGCAACACCGTCTTTCTCAGCCTTGCGCTCGCCTGGGCCGAGGCGGAGGGCGCGCGCGACCTGTTCGTCGGGGTCAACGCGCTCGATTTTTCGGGCTATCCCGACTGCCGCCCCGACTTCATCGCCGCGTTCGAGGCGCTTGCCAATCTCGGCACCAAGGCGGGGGCCGAGGGAGACCCGTTCACGCTCCACGCCCCGCTCCAGCACATGACCAAGGCCGATATCGCGCGTGAGGCAGCGCGGATCGGGCTCGACGCGGGGCTCAGCCACAGCTGTTATGACCCGGAGGCGGATGGCAGCGCGTGTGGCGGATGCGACGCCTGCCGCCTGCGCGCCAAGGGATTCGAGGAAGCCGGGCTGCCCGATCCGACGCGCTATGCGGTCCGATGACCTACGCCGTTAAGGAAGCCTTCCTCACGCTTCAGGGCGAAGGGATGCAGGCGGGTAGCCGCGCGGTGTTCCTGCGCTTCGCCGGCTGCAATTTGTGGAGCGGGCGCGCGGAGGATCGGCGCAAGGCGATCTGCCAATTTTGCGACACGGATTTCGTGGGTACCGACGGGGCGGGGGGCGGCAAGTTCGCTGAGACCGAGTCGCTGGCCGATCATGTCGCCGGTCTATGGGGCGTGGGTGAGGAGCGGCGGCTGGTGGTCATTACCGGGGGCGAGCCGATGCTCCAGCTCGATACGGCGTTGGTCGATGCGCTGCACGAGCGCGACTTCCGCATTGCGGTCGAGAGCAACGGCACGCTGGCGGCGACGCCGGGCATCGACTGGCTGTGCATCAGTCCGAAGGCGGGCAGCGAGGTGGTCCAGCGCGCCGGCGATGAATTGAAGCTGGTGTGGCCGCAGCCGCAAATCGATCCGGCCGAACTCGAGCAATGGGATTTTGCGAATTTTCTCGTCCAGCCGATGGACGGCGAGGACCGCGACGCCGCGCTGGACGCGTCCATTGCGCTGGCAATGGATCGTCCGCGCTGGCGGCTGACGCTCCAGGCGCACAAGATCGTCGGACTTGCCTGAGACTATGAAAAAGGGGCCACCGGCAAGCCGGCGACCCCTTCCATCGTTCCGCTGGTCGCAAGCGTCCGGCGGAAGGCGATTACATCGCGTTATTGGCCATCATGTTGTTGTCCATGGACATATTGTCCATCGACATGTTGGCGTCCATCGACATGTTGGCGTCCATGCCGTTGGCGGCATCGA
>JALYQH010000084.1 GCA_030855945.1 Pseudomonadota bacterium
CCGGGGCTGTCGAAGCCATAACCCGCGGGATCGCGCAAGATGTCGGCCATGGCGCGGGTTTCGGGATCGTCGAGATTGACCACCGCTTTTCCGGCGCGTGACAGGAAGGCAGCGAACAGACTGCGCAATTCGTCCATCGAATGATGGTCGAGGCTGACGTTGGTCAATACCGCGACCGACGGCCGGAAGAGCCGGATCGAGCCGTCGCTTTCGTCGACCTCGCTGACGAACAGTTCGGGATCGCCGACCAATGCCGAGGCAAAGGGAGCCCCCGGCGACACGAAATTCTTCATCACCGCCCCGTTCATCACCGTCGGCTGACGGTGCATGGCGTGGAGCATCCAGCCGATCATCCCGGTGACGGTCGACTTGCCGCTAGTGCCGCCGACGGCGATGCTGATGTCGGCAGCGTTTAGCAGCTGGGCGAGCAATTCCGGGCGGGTAAGGTGGCTGAGGCCAAGCTCGCGGGCGCGGACGACGTCGGGGATGCTGTCCTCGACCGCGGCCGAGGTGACCAAAGTCGCCCCGGGGGCGAGCCCGCCGCCGTCCTGCGCGAACAAGCGGATTCCGAGGCTTTGCAGATAAGCGAACTTGGATGCCAGCCGCCCGGCGTCGAGCGCGCGGTCGGAGCCGGTGACGCGAGCGCCGGTCGCGCGGACGATAGAGGCGAGGGGGAGCATGCCGCTGCCCCCGATTCCGCAGAAATGATAATTTGGCTGGTCGGTCATCGGCGCCGCCCTATGCGGCGGGCGCGGCTTGTGCAAATCTTGGTCCCATGAAGATCGCCGTCGTCGCGCCGAGCTGCGCGCTCAACCCTGCGGCCGCCGAAGCGGTTGCCGCGATCGCCAGCGCGCGCGGCGATGTCGAGCTAATCATTTATCCGCAATGTTTCGCCGCCGCGGGACATTTCGCCGGGCCCGACATGCAGCGGCTGGCGGCGCTTCGCGAGACAATGGCCGACCCGTCGGTCGACGCGATCTGGTTCGCGCGCGGCGGCTATGGATCGAACCGTATCGCCGAAGCCGCGGCGAGGGACTTGCCCGAGGCAGCACGGACCAAGCGCTACCTCGGTTATTCGGATGCCGGCTTTTTGCTCGCCGCGTTTCATCGCGCCGGCCTGGACGTCGCCCATGGTCCGATGGTTCAGGACATTTTGCGAAGCGGAGGGGAGGCGGCAATCGACCGCGCGCTCGGCTGGCTGGTGGAGGGCTCGCCCGCGGCGCTCGAGCCGGGGCTGGTTCCGGGACAGCGGGCGATGGCCTTCAACCTCACCGTATTGTCCAGCCTGCTCGGCACCGCGATCGAGCCCGATTTCACCGGTGCCGACCTGCTGATCGAGGATGTCGCCGAGCATGAATATCGAATCGATCGGGCGATGTTTCATGTCACCGGGAGCGCGGCGGTGCAGCGCTGCGCCTCGATCCGAATGGGCCGGATGAGCGAAATTCCGGGCAATGATCCCGACTTCGGAAGCGACGCCGAGACGATCGTGCGCGACTGGTGCGGGCGCTCCGGAATCGCCTTCGGGGGCCTTGCCGACATTGGCCACGACGCCGCCAACCGAGTGGTGCCGTTCAACCTTGCGCGCGATTAATGAAGGACATTTCCTCCCCCTCTTGCGTAGAGGGGAGAATCGCGCTCTACCCTGTGGCCGAAACAACAGGAGGGCCACATGGCAAAAGCAGCATCGACCGGAACACCACGTAAGGCAGGGGGCGGTCTCGCGCGTCCGGTTCAACCGTCGCCGGAGCTCGCCGCGATCACCGGCAGCGATCCGCTGCCGCGCAGCGAGGTCGTGTCGAAGGTGTGGGATCATATCCGCAAGAATAATCTGCAGAATCCGGCGAATAAGCGGGAAATTCTGGCCGACGACAAGCTGAAGAAGGTGTTCGGCGTCGACAAATGCACGATGTTCGAAATGAACAAGTATCTGTCGAAGCATCTGACCAACCCGGGCAGCTGAGCGATCCAGCCGCTTGAGCGACATCAAGGGGGGCCCGGCG
>JALYQH010000092.1 GCA_030855945.1 Pseudomonadota bacterium
GCGGGGCGCGTCGCTGCGCTTAGTGTTCAGGAAGGCGTGCAGATGCACGGCGGGATTGGAATGACCGACGAGCATGACATCGGCCTCTACATGAAGCGTGAGGCGGTGCTGGGGGAGTTGTTCGGGAGTCCGAGGTTTCATGCCGGCCGGGTGGCTGAGTTGTCGGGTTACTAGTTCCGCGGCGGAGGCCGGGGTCCAGGACGGCGCAGCCGTGACTTCTCGACTGAAAGCGCGTCGCGCTCCTTGGTCCCGGCCTTCGCCGGGGAACCGGTTAGCGCTCGATCAGGAAATTGATCCGTGCCGCCGCGATCGGCCTGGCGCGGTCGGCTTGCCAGGCGAGGGCTTCGACATTGGCGATTCGGCCGCCGAGGCGCTCGACCACCGCGTCGGCATACGTGTCGCCGAGCTTCTCGCTCCCGCCGCGCATATAATCGACGGTCAGGGTCACCGGCTTCATCGTCGCGCCGTCGCCCCCGAGCGCGCGCGCGAGCGTGGTGAAAGCAGCGAATTCGAGCAGGCCGGCGATCGCTCCGCCGTGGAGGAAGCCGGGACGCCCGACGACGTCGGCGCTGAACGGCATGACCAAAAGTGGCCCGCCGTCACCCTCTTCGATGCGCAGGTTGAGCAGGCGGGCATAAGGGGGAAGGCCGGTCATCACGCCGGTCTAGCGGTTTGACGCGGGCGGGTCAGCCCTTGGTCTTGTAGCCGCAGACGATCCCCAGCACGAAGGTGGTGAACAAAGCGAGCTGGACCTTGCCCTCGGGATCGGACCAGCCGAAATAAGCCGCGCCGAAGCCGAACAGGCCAACGAACATGGTGGCGGCCAATGGAACCATGAAGCACCCGTCGCTTTCGCGCCGGCCCCGCGCCGACGCCTCCGCACCTTCCTCCAGAATGATGAATTTAGCGTAAAACTTGCCGCTGCGCCGCCGCCGCGCCATAGGGGCGCCGACCCGCCCCAAGCATAAGGCCAGCCCCATGAAAGCGCGCGTGTTCGTCACCCTCAAGCCCGGCGTCCTCGACCCGCAGGGCAAGGCGATCCACCATGCCCTCGAAGGGCTCGGCTTCGATGGCATCGCCGGGGTGCGCGCCGGCAAATTGATCGAACTCGACCTCGCCGACGGGACGCCCGAAGCCGACATCGAGGCGATGTGCCGCAAATTGCTGGCGAATACGGTGATCGAGAATTTCAAGATCGAGAAGCTCGCCGATGCCCCTCGCATGGGCTCGGGACAGGCATGAAAAGCGCTGTCCTCGTCTTCCCCGGCTCGAATTGCGACCGCGACTTGGCGGTGGCGCTGCGCGAGTCCACCGGGCGTGCGCCGGACATGGTGTGGCACCGCGATACCGAACTGCCAGAGGGCACCGACCTGATCGCCATCCCCGGTGGCTTTTCCTATGGCGATTACCTCCGCTCGGGAGCGATGGCAGCGCGATCGCCGATCATGCGCGCGGTGACCGAGGCGGCCGCGCGCGGCGTGACGGTGCTCGGCGTGTGCAATGGTTTCCAGGTGCTGACCGAGGCGGGGCTGCTGCCCGGCGCGCTGATGCGCAATGCCGGCCTGTCGTTCGTCTGCCGCCCGGTCGCGCTGCGTGTCGAGAGCAGCCAGTCGATCTTCACGAGCGCCTATTCTGCGGGCGAGGAAATCACCATTCCGGTCGCGCACCACGACGGCAATTATCAGGCCGACGAGGCGACGCTCGACCGGATCGAGGGCGAAGGCCGGGTGGCTTTTCGCTACATCGGCGAGTGCAACGGTTCGGCACGCGGAATCGCCGGACTGCTTAATGAAAGCGGCAATGTGCTGGGCATGATGCCCCACCCCGAGCGCGCGTTCGAGGCGGCGCATGGAAGAACGGACGGCCGCCGCCTGTTCGAAGGACTGCTGGAAGCGGTCGCCTGACCCCGCTAAAGCCGAGCATCGCGCGCCCGTAGCTCAGCTGGATAGAGCACGAGACTTCTAATCTTGAGGCCGCTGGTTCGAATCCAGCCGGGCGCGCCATTGTCTCTCGCGAACTCGGTCCGAAACGGAGGATCGCGAAAGGCCGGAGCAACGCTCTTCCCTTACAGCGGCGAGAGGCACGAGGAGGCCGCCGAGCGATGCTGGACGATCAAGTGACCGGATGGGACGAGACGCGCATCGCGCCGCGAACCAACATGTTCATCGCCGCAGTCCTGCACGCGGCGGGCGGCAGTTGCCCGGTACGAATCCGCAACCTGTCGCGCAGCGGCGCGCTGGTCGAAGCCGCCGTGCTGCCGCCGCCGGGATCGGCCATCGCGCTCGTCAGGGGCGCTTTTCGAGTGACGGGAACGATCGTGTGGAACGTCGGCCCGCGCTGCGGACTGCGGCTCGATGCGGCGATCATCGTCGCCGACTGGATGTCCAATTCCGCCAATCGGCACCAGGGCCTGATCGACAAGATGGTCGCCGAGATCAAGGGCGGGTTCGCGTCCGAGCCGGCGCCGGTGCCGGCCGCCCCGCCGGCGCTGCTCGCGGTCGATCTCGAAGGAGATATCGACCGCCTGCGGCTGCTGCTCGAGGCGGTCGGCGATGATCTTACCGGCGAGCCCGAGACGCTCGTGCGTCACGCCACCAGCCTCCAGAATTTGGACATCGCCGGACAGATGCTCGATGCGCTGAAGGGGGCGGTGGATTCCGACTCCGCGCGCAGCCAGGGCGGCTATGAACGCCTGCAGAGCCTGCGGCGAAGCGGCGACGCGGTGCTGCGAAGCGCGGCTTAGATCAGTTTCCCGGGGTTCATGATGCCGCGCGGGTCGAGGCCGGCCTTGATCGCCTTGAGCGCGGCGACGCGGGCCGGGTCGAGGCGGGCGAGTTCATCCTTTTTCATCTGACCGATTCCATGCTCGGCGCTGATCGAGCCGCCGGCGGCGGTAACGAGGTCGTGGACGAGGCGAGACACCGCGGCGCCTTCGCGCGCGAGCCAGTCGGGCGCGGCACGATCCGCGGCGCGGACGTGAAAGTGGATATTGCCGTCGCCAAGGTGGCCGAAGCCCGAAGCGTGGGTGCCGGGGAAGGCGCGCTCTACCGCGGCGGCGGCGCTGGCCATGAAGCCGGGCATGGCTTCGACCGCGACGGACAGGTCGTGCTGGGT
>JALYQH010000265.1 GCA_030855945.1 Pseudomonadota bacterium
ATAAATCCAATTACGGCATGTTCACCCGGCTCGACGACATCTCGCGCCAGCGCACGCGTGCAATCATCGAGGAGCAGGCGAAGGATCCGTCGAGCAAGATCGGGATCGCCTATAACGCCTTCCTCGATAGCGCCGCGCTCGAAACACAGGGACTTGCCCCTTTCCAGCCGTGGCTCGACCAGATCAAGGGCATTTCCTCCAAGAAGGATTATGCGGCGGTTGCAGCGAAGGGGGACCGGATCGGCATCGGCAGCCCGATCGGCGTCTACGTCGGGCAGGATGACAAGAATCCCGATCGCTATATCGCAAGCGTCTTCCAGTCCGGGATCGGGCTTCCCGACCGCGATTATTATCTGTCGGCGGATCCCAAGCTGGTCGACATTCGCGGAAAATATCTCGGCCATCTAACCAGGGTCCTGACGCTTGCCGGCGAAGCCAATGCCGCCACCCGTGCCAAGGCGATCGTCGACTTCGAGACCCGCATTGCGCGCGCGCACTGGACGCGGACCGACAGCCGCGATGCAACCAAGACCTATAATTTGCGCACCCGGGCGCAATTCCTTGCCCAGACGCGTGGCTACGAACTGTCCACTTTCCTCGACGGCATCGGACTTGGTGCAAGCCAGGAGGTTCTCGTTGCCCAACCAAGCGCGGTAACCGCGATTGCACGGCTCATCGGGGCCGCACCGCTTGGTGTGCTGAAGGATCAATTGCTGGTCCGTTCGCTCAACAGCTATGCCGCTTATCTTCCCGCGGTATTCGACCGTGAGCAATTCGCATTTTACGGAACGACCCTTTCGGGAACGCCCGAGCAGGAATTGCGCTGGAAGCGTGCGGTCAGCTTCACTACCGGCGCACTCGCCGACGACGTCAGCAAGCTGTACGTCGAGCGCCATTTTCCGCCCGAAACCAAGGCCGCGGCCGACCTGCTGGTCAAGAATGTCGTCGCGGCGATGGGTCGGCGGATCGACGGGCTCAAGTGGATGGCTCCCCAGACCAAGGTCCGCGCGCGCGCCAAGCTTGCCGGCTTCGTCACGAAGATCGGCTATCCCGATCGCTGGCAGGATTATTCGAGCCTCGAGATCCGTCCCGGCGACGCGATCGGCAATGCCTTTCGTGCCGCCGAATGGGCGCATGCCGACGCCGTATCCAAGATGGGCGGCCCGATCCGGCGCTGGGAATGGGGCATGACCCCGATGACGATCAACGCCTATGCCAATTTCGGCATGCAGGAAATCGTCTTCCCAGCCGCCATCTTGCAGCCGCCGTTCTTCGATCCCAACGCCGACGCGGCAATCAATTATGGCGGGATCGGAGCGGTCATCGGCCATGAGATCAGCCATCATTTCGACGACCAGGGCGCGAAATATGACGAGAACGGCCGCCTTGCCGACTGGTGGACGCCGGCCGATGTGAAGGCATTCGAGGCGGCCAGCAAGACGCTTGTCACCCAATATGACGCGTATCAAATCTTCCCCGGGGCCAATGTGAAGGGTGCCTTCACACTGGGCGAGAATATCGGCGACCTTGCCGGCCTGACGATTGCCTATGATGCCTATAGGGAGTCGCTTGGCGGGCAACCGGCTCCGGTGCTCGACGGCACCACCGGCGATCAGCGCTTCTATCTAGGCTGGGCGCAGGTATGGCGGCGCAACTATCGCGAGGCGAACCTTCGCCAGCGGCTGGTGACCGATCCGCACGCCCCATCGGAGCAGCGGGTGTTCGTCGTTCGCAATCTGGATCCCTGGTATCCGGCGTTCAAGGTTCAGCCCGGACAGACGCTTTACCTTGCGCCGGCCGAGCGGGTGCGTATCTGGTAGCGAGTGCTTCACCAGCAACTCGCCTCGCTTGACGCCGAGCCGCTCGATGGCGGCCTGCGCTGGCTGGTGCCGGCGCTGGCTGCCCTCGCGGCGGCAAGCGGGGCGGGCTTGTTTTGGATGGTCGGGGAGCCGCTCGTCGCCGGTCTGTTCGCAGCCGGCTGCGCCGCGACGCTTCTCGTCGGCCTCATCGCCGATCGGCGCGGTCCCCGCGCGCCGTCGGTCGCCGCTCCTGATCCGGCCGATTTCTCGCTAGTCGGCGCGGCGCTCGAACTGGTCGCCGATGCCGCCACACTGACTCGCGCCGATGGCAGCCTCGTCACGATCAACAGCGCCTATCGCCGTCGCTTCAAGGACGCCGTGCCGCCGCTCGACTTGGGCGAGGATGAGGACGCGCGCTCGGCACTGGCGGCGTGCCGCCTGTCAGCCTGGCGAGACGGGTCGGCGGGCGTGCCACGCGCCGAACTGCGCGGTGGGCGCGTCGCGGTCGACGTGTCCCGCGCCGGCAGCGGCGGCGATTTGTTGCTGTGGCGCTTCTCGGATGCAGCGCAGCCGGACCTGCTGGCAATGGCGGCGAAGCGAATTGCCGGGGGCACCGGCGAACGGCTGGCGGCGGCCGGCGTGCTTGCCGCGCTGATCGACGGCGACGGCTGCCTGCTCGCCGCGAACAAGCCGTTTGCCGAGCGCGCCATAGGCCGCCCGGTCGGCGGCGACGAAGCGATGCGCTTCACGGACCTCGTCCAGACCTCGAGCGACGGCTTGCTCCACCTGATCGCCGAAGGGGACGGCGCGCGCGCGCTGCGCGGGGTCCTTGTCCCGCTCGATCCGCTCAGCGACAGCGGGGCCGGGACGCTGCTGATGTTCGACCAGCATCAAAGCCCGAGCCTGGCCAGCTCGACCAACGTCCAGGCCTTGCTCGAAATCCTGCCGATCGGCCTCGCGCTGGTCGACCGCGATGGCCGCTTCCTGACGATGAACAAGGCGTTCGGCGTCGCCGCCGGAATCGCCGATGGCGAGATGCCGACCTATCCCGGCGACCTGGTCGTCAAGGAGGATAAGGCGGCGGTGGCCGACGCGGTGCGGCGCAACGCGCGCGGGCCGGCGATGTCGGGCGATCTCCCGATCCGGCTCAAGCGCCACAGCGGAGAACCGGTCGCGCTAACCGTCGCCGGCCTGCGCGGTCTTGGCGATGCTGCCGTACTGCTGTTGCTCAAGGACAATAGCGAGGAGGCCAAGCTCAAGCGCCAGGTAGCCCAGGCGACCAAGATGCAGGCGGTCGGGCAGCTTGCCGGCGGCGTCGCGCACGATTTCAACAACATCCTGACCGCGATCATGGGGCATTGCGACCTGATGATGATGCGCCATACGCCGGGCGACAGCGACTATGACGATATCCAGCAGATCAAGTCGAACTCGAACCGCGCCGCCGGCCTCACCCGGCAATTGCTGGCCTTCTCTCGCCAGCAGACGCTGCGCCCGCAAATCCTCCAGCTGCCCGATGTGGTGTCCGAAGTGTCGCATCTGCTCAAGCGGCTGCTCGGCGAGACGGTCCAATTGGTGACCAAACATGGCCGCGACCTTGGCCCGGTGCGTGCCGACCCGGGTCAGCTCGAGCAGGTCATCGTCAATCTGGCGGTCAATGCGCGCGACGCCATGGCGTCGAAGGGCGGGGGGACGCTGACCATCCATACCTATCCGGTTCGCGCGGATCAGGTCGCCGACCTCGGCAGCGACATTTTGCCGATCGCCGATTACGCCGCTTTGTCGATCAGCGACACCGGCACCGGAATCGCTCCAAATG
>JALYQH010000146.1 GCA_030855945.1 Pseudomonadota bacterium
ATCGCGTCCGGCATCGAGAATGTCGCCACCGAGATCCGGCACATGCAGCGGACCGAGGTGCTGGAGGCGGAGGAGTACTTCTCGCCCGGGCAGAAAGGTTCGTCGGCGATGCCGCACAAGCGCAATCCGGTGCTTACCGAGAATCTCACCGGCCTCGCCCGCGTCGTCCGCGCCGCGGTTGTCCCCGCGATGGAGAATGTCGCGCTGTGGCACGAGCGCGATATTTCGCACTCCAGCGTCGAGCGGTTTATCGGCCCCGACGCCTGCATCACGCTCGATTTCGCGCTCGACCGGCTGACCGGCGTGATCGACAAATTGCTGGTCTATCCCGAGCGGATGCAAAAGAATCTCGACCGGATGGGCGGGCTGATCCACTCGCAGCGCGTCCTGCTCGCGCTGACCCAGGCAGGGCTCAGCCGCGAGGACGCTTACGGGCTGGTCCAGGAAAGCGCGATGAAAGTGTGGGAATCGGACGGCGCGCTATCGCTGCTCGACCTGCTCAAGCAAGATCCGCAGGTCGCCGAGCGCCTGTCGCCGGGCGAGCTCGAAGCCCTGTTCGACCTCGGCTACCACCTCCGCCGGATCGACATGATCTTCGATCGGGTGTTCGGCTGAGCTCGGCCGATAGACAGCTTTCAGCCACGCCCAGTAGTTTGAGATACTTCGGGAGCGTGCAGCGCCGTACGGCGTTGAGAAGGTGATGGACACGATCGAACCGGTACAAAAAAGCGGACAACCCGCCTCCACCGCCCTCGACGCCCGCTCGATCCAGCCGGCCGGGTTCCTGCTCGCTTTGTCGGCCGATTGGATCGTCGAGCGGGTGTCAGCCAATGTCGGCGGGTTTCTCGGGCGCGAGCCGGACCAGCTGATCGGCGCGCCAGCGTCGGACTTCCTTGCCGACGACGCCATCCACGCGCTTCGCAACCGCCTCGCCTTGCTGCGCGATCCCGACGGCATCGAACGCATTTTCGCGTGCCGGCTGACCGGCGACGAGCGCGCGTCCGATGTCGCCATCCACGTCGCGGATGACACGGTGATCGTCGAGGCGGAGCCGTCGACCACCAATCTCTATGGCGACGTCACCGGCACGCTTCGCGGCATGCTCGGCCGGCTTGAACTCGCGCCTGACTTTCCTCAATTCCTGACCGCGGGCGCGCGGCAGCTTCGCGCTTTGACCGGCTACGACCGGGTCATGATCACGCGGATCGAGGCGGACGGATCGGGCGCGGTCGTCGCCGAATGCGAACGCAGCGGCCTCGGCAGTTATCTCGGCAGGCGTTTCCCCGCCGGAACGCTGTCGCAGGAACAGCGCTCGCGCTTCATGCGGTCGCCGCTGCATGTGGTCGTCGACGTCGATGCCGATCCGGCATTGCTCGTCTCCGATATCGCGGAGCCGCTAGACCTTTCGCGATCGGTGCTCCGCTGCGCCTCCCCCGCCCGCCTCGAACAGTTGCGCGCGATGGACGCCCGCGCGTCGCAATCGATCGCCCTGATCGTGAACCGCCGGTTGTGGGGCCTGATCGCCTGCCATCACCATGCGCCGCGCAGCCCGAGCTTCGAGCGGCGGTCGATGGCCGAACTGTTCGCGCAAATGTTCGCGATGCGGATCGAAATCGCCGAGCTCAAGACAGGGACAGCCGAGCCCCGCGCTTAGGCGTCGAAGATCGTCTTCAGCCGCGCGAAAAAGCCCTTGCTCGCGGGGCATTCGTCGCCGGTCTCGGTGGCGCGAAATTGCTCCAGCAGCCCCTTTTGCTCTTTCGACAATTTGGTTGGGGTTTCGACCAGGATGCGCGTCATCAAATCGCCGCGGCCGCGATTGTTGACCACGCTCATTCCCGCCCCGCGCTGGCGGAGCGTTTCGCCCGACTGGATGCCCGCTGGAATCTTGATTTCGATCCGCGCGCCGTCGATTCCGGGAATTGCGATCGACCCGCCGAGCGCTGCGGTGATGAAGCTGATCGGCGCCTCGGCGATCAACGTCGATCCTTCACGCTGGAAGATTCCGTGGCGCCTCAGATGGACGAACAGATAAAGGTCGCCCGCCGCGGCGCCGCGCACCCCGGCCTCGCCTTCCCCGGCAACGCGAATCCGCGTCCCTTCGTCGACCCCGGCGGGGATATTGACCGACAGCTTGCGATTCTTGAGCGCGCGGCCCTCGCCGTCGCATGACGCGCACGGATCGGCGATCGTCTCGCCCGATCCCATGCAGGTCGGGCAGCCGCGCTCGACAACGAAGAAACCCTGCTGCGCGCGAACCTTGCCCGCGCCATTACAGCTGCCGCAGGTGCGCGCGCCGCCATGACCTTTCGAGCCTGACGCACCGCACGCTTCGCACCGCGCCAAGGCCTGGATGGCAATCGTCTTCTCGACCCCGCCGAACGCTTCCTCGAGCGTCAGCTCAAGGTCGTAGCGCAAATCGGACCCGCGCGCGGCGCTTGCCCGCTGCGCGCGCGGATCCATGAAGTCGCCGAAGATCGACGAGAATATGTCGGAAAAACCGTCGAAGCCTTGGCCCGCGCCGCCGAACCCGGCGCCGCCGCCATTCTGGAAGGCGGCATGGCCGAAGCGGTCGTAGGCGGCGCGCTTCTGCGGGTCCTTGAGCACTTCATAGGCCTCGCTGACCGCCTTGAAATGCGCTTCCTTGTCGCTGCAGCCGCCGTGGCGGTCGGGATGGCATTCCATCGCGATCCGCCGGTACGACGCCTTGATCGCCGCCGCGTCGGCGCCGCGATCGACGCCGAGCATCGAGTAATAATCAGCTTCAGCCATGATCCAGCCCCCACCCCGTCACCCCCGCCAACGCGGGGGCCCAGCTCACGCTGGAATGACGGGACATGGATTTAGCCCTTCTGCTCGTCGTCGACTTCGGAGAATTCGGCGTCGACCACTTCCTCCTCGCCCGGCTTGGCCTCGGCGGTGGCGTCGGCGCCGGCTTCGCCAGCGGGCGGGGCCTGCTGCTGCTCGTAAATCGCCTGGCCGAGCTTCATCGCGGCATTGGCGAGCGCCTCGGTCTTGGCGGTCATCGCTTCGGGCTCGCCGCCTTCAACCGCGGTCTTGGCCTCGGCGATCGCGGTTTCGATTTCGGTCTTGACCTCGGGCGTGACCTTGTCGCCATGCTCCTTGAGCTGGTTCTCGGTCGAGTGAATCAGGCTCTCGGCCTGGTTCTTCGCCTCGGCTGCGGCACGCCGCGTCTTATCCTCTTCCGCGAACTGCTCGGCATCCTTGACCATCTTCTCGATGTCGGCGTCGCTGAGGCCGCCCGAAGCCTGAATGCGGATTTGCTGTTCCTTGCCGGTGCCCTTGTCCTTGGCCGAGACGTTGACGATCCCGTTGGCGTCGATGTCGAACGTGACCTCGATCTGCGGCACGCCGCGTGGCGCGGGCGGGATTCCGACCAGGTCGAACTGGCCGAGCACCTTATTGTCCGCCGCCATCTCCCGCTCGCCCTGGAAGACGCGGATTGTGACCGCATTCTGATTGTCGTCGGCGGTCGAGAAGGTCTGCGACTTCTTGGTCGGGATAGTGGTGTTG
>JALYQH010000152.1 GCA_030855945.1 Pseudomonadota bacterium
TCGCCAAGCGCCGGCTGATCTCGGTCTTGCCGCACCCGGTCGGCCCGATCATCAATATGTTCTTGGGCGTCACTTCGTCGCGCAGCTCGGGGTCGAGCCGCTGCCGCCGCCAGCGATTGCGAAGCGCGACCGCGACCGCTTTCTTGGCATCGGTCTGCCCGACGATATGCTCGTCCAGTGCGGCGACGATCGCCTTGGGAGTAAGAGTGTCGTTCACTTGAATCCTTCGCCGGGATGATCCCCTCGCTCCCTAGATGGAGGCTGGCGGGCGCCTATCAAGCGGTGCAGCGGAATCCGTCGAACAGCTGACGGTGCAACGCAAGGATGCGCGCGATCGCCGCCGGCTCCGGCGTCGTCGACCATATGCCGCGCTCGAACGTGCCGCCGAGGACGATTCCGTCGGCGCGCGGGAACATGTAACCGGCCTCCCCGGTGAAGGCATAGCGCACTTCGGGTTGCGGGAGCAGGATCGCGAGCTGGCCTCGGATCGGGACCAACTCTTCATCACCGAACAGCTCGCGCGAGCCGAGGCCGGTGCAGTTGAACAATAGCGGTTCGGGCAGCGCCGCGAGCTCGGTCGGGGAGGCGAAGCGGCGGATCGCGAAGCGCCCGCCGGCGGCCTGGAAGTCGCGCATCAGCTGGCGGAGCAGCCGCCCGGTTTCGGCGTACATCGTGTCGAAGCGGATGATGCCGTCCAGCGCGAACGGATGCTCGGCCCGCGACAGATGCTTGAGGCCGGGGTGGTAACGATCGAGCGGCCCCGACTCCGACCCGCCCCCCTCGTCATAGGTGGGCAGCCAGCGGATTCCATACTCGTCGCCAGTCATGATCTGGAAGCGGCGCCAGCTATAGTCGAGCGCGGCGGCGAATTGGGCGCGCCAGGCGGGCGTTACCGCGCTGTCGCGATAATGGCCGAACGGGCTCCATTGTCCGCCGGCGATGTTCGAGGTCGTATCGGGCGGCAATTGCGCGGCGTAGATCGTCACGGCGCGCCCCGCCTCCTGCGCCAGCCGCGCCGTGGTCAGCCCCATGATGCCGGCACCGATCACCGCGACCGCACCGCCGCGCGCCGGAAGCCCAAGATCGACGGCGAGCTTCGAGGTTCCCCAGCTCAAGGTGATGCCGGCGCCGCCGTGCCCGTAATTGTGGACGAGCAGCTTGTCGCCGAGCGGATCGGCGCGGACCACGAAGCCCGACGCGCGATAGGGCCTGAGGCCAGCGACGGTGCGGATCACGCGGCTGGCGGAAACTTCGACTTTTGGCAGGCATCCCGCAACGATCGGGCGTTTGGGAGTTGTCGCGCAGCTAGGGAGCAGCAGCCCGCCGCCGGCAAGCGCGCCATATCTGAGGATCGAGCGGCGGTCGGAAGCAATCACCATCAGCGCATTCTACCGCCTCACGATGCGCTGTCGACCATCTCCACCGTCAGCCGGTCGTTGGTGAACACGCAGACTTCGGCGGCGATCGCCATCGCGCGGCGCGCGAGCTTTTCGGGGTCGCTCTCATAGTCGGTCAGCGCCTTGGCCGCGGCGAGGGCGTAATTGCCGCCAGATCCGATCGCGGCAATCCCGCCTTCGGGCTCGAGCACGTCGCCATTACCGGTCAGGATCAGCATCGTTTCGGTATCGGCGACGATCATCATCGCCTCGAGGTTGCGCAAATATTTGTCGGTTCGCCAGTCCTTGGCGAGCTCGACCGCGGCGCGCATCAATTTGCCGTGATGGGTCTCCAATTTTTTCTCGAGCCGCTCGAACAGAGTGAAGGCATCGGCGGTGGCGCCGGCGAAACCGCCGATCACCTTGCCTTCCGCGCCGAGCCGGCGGACCTTCTTGGCGTTGGGCTTCATTACCGTATTGCCCATGCTCACCTGGCCATCGCCGGCGATGACCGTGTGGTCGCCCAGCTTGACCCCGAGGATCGTCGTTCCGTGCCAGCTTTCCAATGCGCTCTCCTAACGAGGGCGCGATGTGGGTGGCCCGCTATTCGTCCGCAAGAAGGCAACGCTGTCGGCAAGCGCCGGTGTCGAGCCGCGGAAGGTCGTCGACAGCGACTTGATCGTGTCGACATGGCTCTTGCCCGGATAGAGGCGCAGCTCGACCGGGGCGCCAAGCTGGCGCAGCCGTGCCGCAAGCGCTTCGGCGTTGCGCGGCCTGACCACGGTATCGGCGGTGCCATGGATCAGCAGCAAGGGCGGGGCGTCGGCGCGCGCAAATGTAATCGGCTGGGTTTCGAGCGGGCGCGGCCAGGCTCCGAGCGCGTCGCGCCCACGCACCTCGGTGAACGGGTAGAAATCATAGGGCCCCGATAGCAGAGCGGCCGCGCGGACGATGTTCGGATCGACGCCGACGTCACTTAGATAATGACGGTCGAGCGTAAGCATCGCGGCGGCGTAGGCACCCGCCGAATGGCCGGCGAGCGTGATCCGCCCCGGATCGCCGCCGAACCGCGCGACATTGTCCCTCGCCCACTTCACCGCCAGCGCGCCATCCTTAAGGAAAGCAGGAAAGCGCACCTCCGGCACCAGGCGATAGTCCGCCACGACGGTGACGAAGCCCCGCGCAGCGAACGCCCGGCCGGCAAAGCCATATTCGCCGCGCGACCCCGACACCCACCCGCCGCCATAGAAAAAGACGACCACCGGCAGCGGTCCGGCCGGTGCATTGGCCGGGACCCACACGTCGAGCTTGTTGCGGGGAAGCGGACCGTAGGCCGCGCCGCGCTCCGCTAGGCGGGTTCCGCTATCGCCGCTGATCCGACTGATCCCGTTGAGCAGGCTCGCCGGGCTGCACCCCGCCATCGCGGCGAGGCCGAGCGCGGCAGTGCCAAGCTTGAGTGCGGTTCGTCTGCTGCGCGTCACAATCGACCCTTAATCGTCCCGGAGTTGGAATCTGACTTCCAACGTCGTTTGCTGGCAGAAGGGTCCGCGCCGCGGACAGCGCATGGTGCATAAAGAGCACACCTTTTAAACAACCTGCCTGCGTCATCGAAACCAAAGTCGGGCGGCGGACGTATCTGCGCGGCAAACTCATTCTGCTCATGGAGATTCAAATGTTACGTGCTCTATTACTCGGCGCCGCTGCGGTTGCCTCGGCCGCTCCGGCCGCCGCCCAGTCGGCCCCGAACTGGACCGGCTTCTATGTCGGCGGCCGCATCGGCTACGTCGCCACCCCGCTCGACACCGGTTCACGGGTCGAGTTCGACCGCAATCTCGACGGCGATTTTGGCGATACGGTGACCACGGTCAGCGGCGCCAACGCCTTTTCGCCGGGTTTCTGCAATGGCGAGCCGATCGGCCCGATGGCACTCCAGGGCTGCGAGACCAATGACGACGGGCTTGATTATGCCGTTCACGCCGGTGCCGATTACCAGTTCGGTCAGATCGTCGTTGGCGGCCTGGTCGAATATGGCCGCTCGAAGGGCGAAAATAGCGTCACCGCTTTTTCGACCACCCCGGCGAATTATTATCTGTCGCGCGAAATGCGCGGCACCTTCGGCCTGCGCGGCCGCGTCGGTCTCGACCTGCAGGGCACGCTGCCTTACGTCACCGCCGGCGTCGTTCGCGCCAAGGTGCGCAGCGAATTCTCCAGCTCCAATACCGCCAATGCTTTCGCGCTGGAGGATGAGGACGGCACGCAGAACGGCTACCGCCTCGGCGGCGGCTTCGAGACCCGTGTCGGCCCGGTCGCGCTCGGCGCGCTCTATCTGTTCACCAGCGTCAAGGACGACGATTTCCGCGTCAACGTGACGCAGGGCACCAGCGGGGCCACCAATCCGTTCATCCTCGGCAACCCCAATGGAACCCAGTTCCGCCGCTCGGACGACCGCTTCAAGACCCACAGCGCCTCGCTGACGGCGTCCTACCGCTTCTAGAAGTCTTGATTCAGCTTCGCTGAAGCGGTGCCGATCAGACTCTAGCCCGGCCGCTCATTTGTCGACGCCCTTCATCTTGCCCCAGCTCCGGGCGGCGGTGTAGCCGAGGTAACCGGTCCCGAATAAGGCGTAAAGTTCCTCTGGGATGCCGCGCAGATAGGCGGTCATGCCATTGGCGATTCCGCTCGCCATCTTCGGATCGACGGCGGCGATCAGACCCATCGGGATCGACCACAGGATCAGCACATACATCATGTAGAGGAAGGACGGGCGCGCTCGGCT
>JALYQH010000154.1 GCA_030855945.1 Pseudomonadota bacterium
GTGCGCGAGCGGTCGCCGTCGACATGGAAGGGAATGCGGATGGTGTTGGCTGAGTAGTCGCGAACATGCATTACGAGGCGCTTGCCGGCGAAGCTCGCATCGGCGGCGGCCGGCGGGCTGACCACGCGCCCCTCATAGGCCTTCCCGCAATGCGCCGAGAGGTCGGCGAAGAAATCGCGACCGGGCGCAGGCTGAACGCTGGCGCAGCCAGCGGTGGCGAGGAGGGTCAGCGCCAGAAGTGGTTTCATATCTGAGCCTTTCAAGCGCGATGACCGCTAATAGGCCCTGAACACCCAATAGCGATTGAGCAGAAAGCTTATGCAGGGAGTCGCCAGCATCATCAATGGTACGGGGGCGAGGGGGGACAAATGCATGACCCCCACAAGCAACCAAATCCAGGCGCTGTTGATGAGGAAGGCGAGCAAGGACGCCAACAGGAAACGGCCAACCTGCATGTGCTCCCGATCCGAACTGCCGACGGCGAAGCTCCAGCGGCTGTGGGCCAGATATCCCGCGCACAGCCCGCAGACCGTACTTAACGCATTTGCCTTCAGCGGGTCGAAAGTCAGGAAAAAAACCAATGCGGAGTAGATTGCCGCCGCAAATTGCGTGACGCAGAAGCCGGCGACGGCATAGCGCATCAATTGCCTCGTCGCCGGCGTGGCGAGCAGGTTGGACAGTGGGACGAAGCGCTGATCTAGGAAAGCGCGCGGGATCATGCTGCCCGTGCTCGCTTCACGCATTCCGCCGTAGCTTCAATGTGCGACGATGGAACCGAACGAAGCAAGGGCAGGGCATCGTCTGAGAACAGAGCCGATCGCCACGGTGTCCATCGAGACAGCCGATATACGACCGCAGTGTGCAGGACGCCCAGGCCGTAGACGCAACTTCGCCGGAAATTGATGCTGGATGCTTCCGGAAAATATTTCGTCGGGCAGCTGATTTCGCCCACCTTGAACCCGGCCCACATTGCCTGTGCGACCATCTGGTTGTCGAACACAAAATCGTTCGAGCAGGCAGACAGTGGCAGCTGGGTCAAAACGTCGCGGTTCCAGGCACGATAGCCCGTATGATACTCGCTTAACTTGCCGCCCATCAGCAGATTCTGGAAAGCCGTCAACAGTCGATTGGCTACATATTTATAGCGCGGCATGCCGCCGGAAAGAGCACCACCACCTAGAATGCGAGACGCAAAAACCGCATCGTAATGACCCGACGCGATCATCCCGGCCATCGCCGTCAGGAGGCGCGGCGTATATTGGTAATCGGGGTGCAGCATAACTACGATGTCCGCTCCACGGGACAACGCTGTCGTGTAGCAGGATTTCTGATTGGCGCCGTAACCGCCGTTGCGAGCGTGGGTCACGGTATGAATGCCCAGTCGCTCGGCGACCGCTACGGTATGGTCGGTGCTGGCATCGTCCACCAGGATAACGTCGTCAACGATATCCATCGGTATTTCGGCAAAGGTCTGTTCTAATGTCCTGCTCGCATTGTATGCCGGTAGGACAACAGCAATCTTCTTTCCGTCGAGCATAACGCACCCCCCGGTTCCCATAGCGTCACCGCCATCAAAAACATTCTGTTAAATAAATCAATTGTAAACAGCGAACAAGGCTTTAACCGGCTACGGGGTCCCAGTTGGAGACAGGGGTGGGGAGCATACTCAATCCGTCGAGGTCGCCGCTTGTCGGCGGTCCGCCGTCGCCGCGTGACCTGCGCATCCGGCTTTTCTTATTTCTGATCTGGATGGTGCTCGTTGCCTGGTTCATGTCTGGTCATGTTTTTTGGCGTGACGAAGTGCGTGGGTTTTCGTTGGCCCTATCGGGGTCAAATGTTGTCGAAATGCTCCGGAATGTTCACGGCGAGGGACATCCGGCTTTGTGGTACTTGATCCTGCGGGGAGCGCACAACATCACCCCCTACCGGGAAGTGCTGCCCGTCATGGGTGCGCTTTTCGGGTTTCTCGCGATGGGCGTTTTCGTCTTTCGGTCGCCGTTTCGGACCATCATCGTCGGGCTAGTGTTATTCAGCTTATATGGTGCGTTCGAATATGTAGTCGTAGCGCGCAACTACGGCCTTTCAGCGTTTGTCATGTTCGTTATCGCGGCCCTGTACCACCGGATCAAGGGCACGCTTTGGTTTGGGCTGCTGCTATTAATCCTGTGTAATACCAGTGTGCTAAGCTGCATCCTGGCAGCGGCGTTTCTCTTGTTTCGCGTCATAGAAGCGATGGGCGAACGGCCGACGATGACCAGGCGCAGCTGGTCGGTCATGTTCGGAAACATGGTTCTCGCGGCGATCGGTGCCTGGATTTGTTTCCGTACCGTCTATCCGACCTTCAACGATGCTGCGGTCTCGTCGAACTTCGGGACTTTCACCGCCGATAAGTTGATCGACGCGCTGCTCGATTGGAAGAAGGGATTCTGGAATCTTGGATTGCCGCATCCCCTCCTGGCCTTGGTTTTTTGTTTCAGTCTGATTCGCCGACCCGCTGCGTTTTGCGCGGCAATCGCCGGCTTCATCGCGCTCAAAATGTTCTTCTATCTGGTCTATTTGTCCTATTACCGGCACGAAATACTCTTCGTTGTTTTCCTTCTTGCGCTGCACTGGATGGTGGCCAAAGGCGCGGGTGGACACGATTCCGAAAGACCCGCGACAAAGTATGTTCAATTTGCGGGTCAGTGGGCGTTCGTCAGTTTGCTGTTTTCTCAGAGTCTGTTGCTCCTGAGGCCAATTTACGAACAGATTGTCGGCGTTCCGTACAGCCGTTCGGCCGATGTTGCGGAGCTATTGAAGCGGCCGGAGCTTTCGGGAGCGATTATCATGGCCGATCCCGACACAATGCTTGAGCCCCTGCCTTATTATGTCGAGAATCCGCTGTGGATGCTGCGGCAGGAGCGCTTCGGCAAGGTCGTCCAGCTGACGCGCAATGCGAGGCGTGAACTCTCGTTGGATGATATATTGGCCGATGCGGCACGGTTGCACCGGGCATCGGGACGTCCAATCCTCTATCTGTCTCATTTGCGCCTTCGATCCTTATCGAAAGGTCGGCAAATGGTGCTGTTTTCCCATGCAACCATCGTCACGCCGGAAAACGTGCGGCGTTTCCGCGCCTCTACCCGTCGGGTGGCGAGTTTCGACCGGGCCGCGACGGGCGAAAGCTATGACGTGTTCGTCTACCCTCGCTGAATTGCGCCAAGCGCCCTGGCCTCCGCGCGGATGCGGATGGTGAGTATGATCAGGTTCAGCAGCGAGAAGATCAGGGCAATCTGCCATAATCCGAACACCAGCGGAAGCAGCGCGATCTCGGCGACGACCACCAGATAATTTGGATGGTCGACCAGGCGATAGGGGCCGCGCGCGACGAGTTTCTCGCCCGGGACCACGATGATGCGAGTCGTCCAGCGGTCCCCGAGCGTGCGCAACACCCAGATGCGACCGGCCTCGGCCAGCGCGAACAGGGCAAGGAAGCCGAAGTGGATCGGCCGGCCGGGCGCGAACCACCACAAGGTCGTGAGCCAGGCGGCGTGGAGCGCGACGATCAGCGGATAATGGCGGGGCGCGACCTCATGCCCGCCGGCCGCGATGAGGCGGGCGGTGTTTGCGCGGGCGATCGGCAGCTCGACCAGCCGCTGCAGCGTGACGAAGGCAAGTAAGGCAGCCGCCGGCCAGATCATAAGCGTTCGAGCACCATGCCAGCACAGGTGAAACCGGGACCGAAGGCGGTCATCATGACGCGGTCGGGAAGGCCGCGCGCAAGCAATTTCTCAAGCACGAACAGCACCGTCGGGGCGCTCATGTTTCCGCAGTCGCGCAGGACTTGCCGCTCGAGGTCGAGCGATCCGGGCTCGAGCGCCAGCGCCGCTTCGATCGCATCGACCACCTTGGCGCCACCCGGGTGGCAGCAGAAGCGGTTGATGTCGCCGCGGGTAAGCCCGAGCGAGGACAGCATTTCGTCGACCGCTGCGGCAAGCTCGGCCTCGATGAAGGGTGGGATCGCACGGTCGAAGATCACCGCCAGCCCCGGATCCTCGACGCGCCAGCCCATGATGCCGAGCGTGTCGGGCCATAATTTCTCGCTTGCGCCGCTGATGCGCGCAAGCCTGCCGCCTTCGGTCGAGACGATTGCCGCCGCGGCACCGTCGCCGAACAATGCGGTGGCGACGATCGCGGCGGCGTCGTTGCTGTCGAGGCGGATCGAGATCGAACAGGTTTCCACGGTTACGAACAGCCAGCGGGTGCCCGGCTCGGCCTCCGCCAGCCGCGCGGCGGTGGCGAGCCCGGTAACGCCGCCGGCGCAGCCGAGCCCGAAGATCGGTACTCGGCGAACGTCGCCACGCAGCCCCAGTCGCGGTGCGATGCGGGCGTCGATGCTGGGGGTGGCGAGGCCGGTGGTCGATACGAACACGACGCCGGCAATGTCTTTCGCCTCGAGCCCGGCATTGGCGATGGCGGCACGGGCTACCTTCTCGAACAGCGCCTCGGTCGCCTCGACATAGAGGGCGGTGCGCTCCGCCCAGCCGCGATTCTGAAGATACCATTCGGTCGGCGCGACGATATGGCGCTGGTGGATGAGTGCATTGTCGAACACCCCGGCGAGTCGGTCGAATAGCGCCGCGCGGCCGCGAAACATTGCCTTTGCCATGGATTTCGCCACAGATTGGCTGACTTCATATGGCGGCAGCGCCGTCGCAATCGACAGGATAGTAGCGGATGGCAAAGACACAGTTCCCGCAGCAAGGCAGAGCATTGCATCGACCGGCGCGCCATATTTGGCAAGCGGGGCTGCTCATGCTCGGCGCCACCTCGGCCTGCGGCCAGGCCATGCCGATCACCGACCAGCCGGCGAACCAGCCCGACGGCCCGTCCGCGACCGCTCCATCGGAACGGCCGTTCACCGTCACCGAAGTGGCCAGCTTCTCGAGCCCTTGGGCGATGGATTTCCTGCCCGGCAGCGGAGTAGCGCGGACCAACATGGCGCTGGTAACCGAGAAGGAAGGGACTTTGTGGCTGGTCGACACCGCGACCGGCGCCAAGCAGCAGGTCGCCGGTGTGCCCGCGGCTCGGGTCGCCGGGCAGGGCGGGCTTGGTGATGTGGTCGCGCACCCCGACTTCGCCGGGAACCGCCGCATCTATCTGACCTTCGTCGAGGCCGGGGAGGGCGGCAGCGGCGCCGCGCTCGGTTACGGCACGCTCGAAATGGGCAATGGCCCGCCGCGGCTGGCCAACTTCAAGGTGATCTGGCGGCAGGCGCCGAAAGTTTCGGGGAATGGCCATTTCAGTCACCGAATCGCCTTCGCGCCCGACGGATCGATCTTTCTCAGCTCGGGCGACCGCCAGAAGCTCGAACCAGCGCAGGACCCGAATGTCGACCTTGGCAAGATCATCCACATGACCGCGGAAGGCCGGCGTGTCGGCGGCCACCACCACACGATGGGCCACCGCAACGTGCTCGGTCTGGCGTTCGCATCCGACGGCAAATTATGGGCGAGCGATATGGGGCCGCAGGGCGGCGACGAGTTTAATTTGATCGTCGGCGGGCGCAACTATGGCTGGCCCAAGGCGTCGAATGGCGACAATTACGGCAGCGGCGACATCCCCGACCATCGCCCCGGCGATGGCTTCGAGCCGCCCAAGGTCTCGTGGAACCCTTCAATCTCTCCGGGGGGGCTCATAATCTACTCCGGTGACCGCTTTCCCGCTTGGAAAGGCGACGCGCTGATCCCGGCGCTATCGGGCGAGGCGCTGATCCGCGTCGATATTGACGGCGAGCGCGCGACCAAGGCTGATCGATGGGCGATGGGCGAGCGCATCCGTGCGGTCGACCAGGGGCCGGATGGGAGCGTGTGGCTGCTGGAGGATAAGGGTCGGCTGCTGCGGCTCGATCCGGCGCGCTAGGACTCCCGGCGCCGATAGCGGAATTGATGCGGCGTGCGGCCTTCGCGGCGGGCCTTGGCCGCGTAGCGGGTCTCGGGCCAGCCGCCGGGGTAGGTGAGCCAATCGGCCGGACGCTCCACCAGCCATTCAAAACTGTCGCGGTGCCGCTGCATCGCCATCAGCGCATGGTCGAGATAGACCGGGTGATCGGTCGCGACGCGAAATTCACCCCCCGGCTTTAGCTTGGCGGCGATAAGCTCGATCGGCCCATCATTCATCATCCGCCGCTTGGCATGGCGATTCTTCGGCCAGGGGTCGGGGTGGAGCAGATAGATGAAGCTCAGCGTCCCGTCGGGGATGCGGCGGAGGACCTCGAGCGCGTCGCCCATGTGCAACCGGACATTGGCGAGGCCCCTGTCGCGGACGTGGGTCAAGGCCACAGCGACGCCGTTCACGAACGGCTCGCAGCCGATGAAGCCGTGGTCGGGCAGCA
>JALYQH010000177.1 GCA_030855945.1 Pseudomonadota bacterium
CCCGCCATTTTAGCGATTCCTCGCTGTCCTCGGCGGCTGGCCCGCGGCAGCCGAAGCGCAGCTTCACGACGAAGCGGCGGCCGTCGAGCGCGCCCTGGGCTTCGCGGTCGTCGGCGCCGGCGGCAAAAGCGCTTGCGGCTTGGGCGACCGCGCCGAGCAGCGCCGCGCGGTCGAGCACCGGATCGGGCAGCGGCAGGACGCTCGTCGGAGCGGGCGCGGGCTCAACCGCGTTTGGAGCAGCGTCATTGTCGGTCGCGGGATCCTGGACCTGGCACGCGCCGAGCAATGCGGCGCCGGCCAGAGTGAATATAAGGCGGGTGGACGGTCGCCGGGTCAAGGGGCAAAGGGACATGGTGCCAAGCCTAGCAAAGTCATCGCCTCTTGTGACCCCCCACGGCGGGCGGCCGGACCGGCGCTCGTGAGCCTCGACCAGATCGTCACGTTGTGCGTGCTGGTGGCGGTGGTCGCCGCGCTGATCCTCGACCGCACCCGCGCCGACGTCGTCGCGCTGTGCGGCGCCGCCGCTCTGCTGATCAGCGGCGCGGTGCGGCCGATCGAGGTGCAGGGCGCCTTTGCGAGCCCGGCGATTATCGCGCTCGCGTCGCTGTTCGTGATTGCCTATGCGATGGAATTGTCGGGGCTGCTCGACGCCGCCATCCGCCGCAGCGTCGCCTTGTGCCAGCGGATCGGCGCGACCGGCTTATGGCTGCTGATCGGGATCAGCGGCGCCGCCTCGGCATTCCTCAACAATACGCCGATCGTGGTGATGGGTGCGCCGGTAGTACGCGACGTGGCGCTTCGCCTCGGCCTGCCGCCCAAACGCTTCCTGATGCCCTTGTCCTACATTGCGGTGCTCGGCGGCTGCTGCACGCTGATCGGGACCTCGACCAATTTGCTGGTCAACGACATGGCCTCGATCTCGGGACAGCCGCGCTTCGGTATCTTCGAGATCGCCCCGGTCGGGGTTTGCCTTGCCTTGGTCGGCGCAATCTATCTGCTGTTCGCGAGTGAGCGCTTGCTGTCCGCGGGCAGCGGCGAGGAAGGCGCGGCGCCGGCGGTCGGCGATCCCCATCTCCACGATCCCGATTTTCATCATGCCCAGCTCGGCTCGGCCGACCTGTTCGTCGAGGGGCATCCGCTGAAGCCGTGGAAGGCGCTGACGGCGATCGGCGTGTTCGTCACCGTCGTCACGCTTGCCGCGCTGGATATCGCGCCGATCGCGGCGGCCGCGTTCACCGGGGCGGTGCTGCTGATCGTGCTCCGGGTGATCAGCGCCGATGAGGCCTATCAGGGCCTTCGCCCCGAAATCCTCATCCTCATCGCCGGCATGGTCGTGCTCGGCATCGCGCTCGAGGAGACGGGCCTGGCCAGCGCCGCCACCGGCGCGATGGTCGGATCGCTCGACTCGCTCCATCCGCTGCTCGCGCTGATCCTGCTGTACGGCGCCACCCTGTTCCTGACGGAATTGCTGTCCAACGCCACGGTCGCGGTCCTCATCACGCCGATGGCGGTGGCGCTGGCCGAGGCGCTGGCCGTCAATCCACGCCCGTTCCTGGTGGCGATCATGATGGCCGGCAGCGCCGCCTTCGCCACTCCGTTCGGCTATCAGACCAACGTCATCGTCTTTCAGATGGGAGGCTACAGCTATATGGACTTCGTCCGCGTCGGCCTGCCGCTCAACTTCATCACCTGGGCCGCGGCGATGGTCACCATTCCCTATTTCTTTCCCTTCTAGCCCATAATCGCAGCGCGCTCGGACCGGTTCAATCGCTTCGATTCTTATGCTATGCTTCCCGCGATTCCGGGGGGAGTTTTCAAAATGCCTTTTCGTCACGCCCATTGGTTCGTGCTCGGCCTGTTTCCGCTCGCTGCGCTGGCGTTCTGGCCGCAATATCTGTCGGTCCTGCCCAAGAGCCCGGCCTCCTATCATTTCCATGGCATCACCGCCTCGATGTGGCTGCTGCTCCTCGCCATTCAAAGCTGGTCGATCCATTCCGGCCACCGCGCCTTTCATCGCTCGACCGGCCTCGTCAGCCTCGCGCTCTTCCCGCTATTCCTCGCCGGCGGCGCGGCGATCTTCATCGGCATGGCCGAGCGGTTCGTTGGCGCCGCGACGCCCTTCTATCAATTATGGCCGCCGCGCCTCGCTTGGCTGGATTTCGTCGCGATCGGCGGGATGGCCTATTTCTACTTTCAGGCGCTCAAGCACCGCCGGAAGGTCGGCGCGCATTCCGCCTATCTGCTCGCGACTGCCATCTTCCTGCTGCCGCCGATCCTCGGCCGGCTAGCGCCGCTTCCGCTCGGCATCGATTTCTCGAAGCCGGGCGCGTTCGAGCAG
>JALYQH010000211.1 GCA_030855945.1 Pseudomonadota bacterium
CGGCTACACTTTGCTCACCGGGATGCAGGTTCCGACCGTCCGCGCATGCATCGCCGCGCTGCTCGTGCTCGGCGGGATCGCCCTCGGACGCGACGCGATCAGCCTGCGGCTGGTTGCGGTCGGAGCGCTGGTGGTGCTGCTGTTCCGGCCCGAGGCGGTCGCCGGCGCAAGCTTCCAGTTCAGTTTCGCGGCGGTCACTTCGATCATCGTTCTCCATCAGTTCGGGCCGGTGCGCCGCTTGCTCGCATCGCGCGAGGAGGGCTGGCCGATGCGGTTCGGGCGATTCATGATCGGGCTGCTGCTGACCGGGCTGGCGGTCGAAATCGCGCTGATCCCGTTCGCGCTCTATCATTTTCACAAGGCCGGCCTGTACGGAGTGGCCGCCAATTTGGTCGCGATTCCGCTCACCACGTTCGTCGTCATGCCGCTCGAGGCAGGCGCGCTAATGCTCGACACGATCGGGCTCGGCGCACCGCTGTGGGCGGCGACCGGCTGGTCGATCGACCTCATGCTCGGCCTCGCCCATTTAGTCGCAGAGGCCAAGGGCGCGGTGACAATGATGCCGACAATGCCGCGCTGGGCATTCGGAGCGATGGTGATCGGCGGGCTGTGGCTGTGCCTGTGGACCGGGCGCGCGCGATGGTGGGGTTTCGCGCCGTTCGCAATTGGCGCGACGGGTGCGGCGATGGCGCCGGTCCCGGATTTGCTGGTGACTGGGGACGGCGAGCATCTCGCAATCGTCCGCGACGACGGCGTTCCGGTCCTGCTGCGCAGCCGCAGCGGCGACTTCATCCGCAGCCTGATGAGCGAGGCGGCCGCCTATGACGGCGATCCGATGGCGCTCGAGGAGCAGGGTTTTGCACGATGCACGCGCGATGCCTGTGTCGCCGATGTCGTGAGAGACGGCCGCGCCTGGCGTCTGCTTGCAATCCGCAGCCGCGATTCGATCGACTGGACGACGCTCACGCGCGCCTGCGTCGACGCGGATATCGTCGTCGCCAGCCGCCGGATGCCGCGCGGCTGCACTCCGCGCTGGCTCAAGCTCGACCGGACGGCGCTCGCGCAAAGCGGGGGGGTCTCGATATTCCTTGGCGGCGAGCCATACATTACTACCGTCGGCGATCGCCTCGGCCAGCATCCGTGGCGTCAGGCCCCTGGCACATCCACATCCGACCACACCGCCAATTCGTTGCCGCCGGGATCGAGGAAATGGAAGCGGCGCCCGCCGGGGAAGGAATAGATCGGCCTGGCGATCACCCCGCCGGCCTTGCCGACCGCATCGAACGCGGCCTCGAGATCGGCCACGCGGATGACCGGAAGCGGCGCCGACAGCGCATCCTCGCGCGTGCCGTTAAGCCCGACATCGGCGACGCCATTGGTGGTCGCGGCATAATCCGGCCCGTAATCGGTGAATGTCCAGCCGAACGCCTTGGCATAGAAACCGCGCGTCAGCTCATGCGCCGTCAGGCTCGGCAGTTCGACATAGTCGATTCGGGCCATATTTTCTCCCTTCAACGCTCATCCTGAGTAGCCATTGAGCGAAGTCGAAAGGGCGTATCGAAGATGAGGCAGGTCGTACCGTCCCCCGGACGATACTGAAACATGCTGGGGCATGTTTCACCTGATCATTCCTTCGATACGGGCCTTCGGCTGTGCTCAGTCCCTACTCGGGATGAGGGGATATTCTTTCTGCTCAATAGCGGCGGATGAGGCCGGCGAGGCGGCCCTGGATGGTGATCTGGTCGGGGCGGTAGCGCTGCGCCTCATAATGGCGATTGGCGGGATCGAGGCGGACCATCTGCCCTTCGCGGCGGAAGGTCTTCAAAGTCGCCTCGGCCTCGTCGATCAGCGCCACGACTATCTCGCCGTCGCGAGCGGTGTCGACCTTGCGGATCAGGGCGAAATCGCCGTCGAGAATGCCTTCCTCGACCATCGAATCGCCCGACACTTCAAGCGCATAATGCTCGCCCGGCCCGAGCAGGGCGGCGGGGACGGCGAACCCTTCGGTGCCCTGCAGCGCCTCGATCGGCGTGCCGGCGGCGATTCGGCCGTGCATCGGGATTTCGATCGTGTCGTTAGCGACTATGACCGAGCGCGGAGTCGACGCGGGAGCGCTGACTTCGGGCATCTTGACCACTTCGAGCGCTCGCGCCCGGTTGGGCAGGCGGCGGATGAATTGCCGTTCCTCGAGCGCCGAAATCAGGCGGTGGACCCCCGACTTCGACTTGAGGTCGAGCGCCTCGCGCATTTCGTCGAAGCTCGGGCTGACCCCGGTCGCGCCAAGGCGATCGTTGATGAAGCTCAGCAACTCATGCTGTTTGACCGTGAGCATTTCGCCTCCCTGTCCGGAACGAACGGGGAACGTGTAGGCAACGGAACGAGCGCCGTCAAGCCTGGCGCGCGCATAGCTCGACAAACGCGCCGATCAGCGCCGCGCCATGCTCGCTGGCGATACTTTCCGGATGGAACTGGACGCCGTGCGCCGGGGCCTCGGCGTGACGCATCGCCATCACCGTGCCATCCTCGGTCCAGGCGTTGGCAATCAGCGGGTGCGCCGGGGCGGTAACGACCAGCGAATGGTAGCGGGTCGCAGTCATTGGCGAAGGCAGCCCGGCGAACAGGCCGGTCGAGTCATGGCGCACTGCGGCGATCTTGCCGTGAACCGGAGCGGCGGGGTCGACCCTCCCGCCGCACGCCAAAGCGAGCGCCTGATGGCCGAGGCAAACGCCGAGCAGCGGGCGCCGCGCGGCGACGCAGGCGCGGGCCAGCTCGACCGAGATTCCCGCTGCCTCGGGTGCGCCCGGTCCCGGCGAGATGAGGATTCCGTCGCGGCCTGCTTCAAGCGCCTCGGCGACGCTCAGCGCATCGTGGCGAGCGACGCCGACCTCGGCGCCCGCGGCCCGCAGATAATCGACCAGCATGAAGGTGAAGCTGTCGACATTGTCGAGCATGAGGATGGTCGGCTTGGTCACCGCGCCGCTCCCGGGTTAACTCCGATCAGTTGCCGCCGCCGACGATCCGCGAACGGGCGGCGGCGATCGCCTCCTCATTGCGGCTAACCCCGACGTCGCTGCGCACCGCGGCGACGAACTGCTCGGCCAGCTCCTGCGCGACCGGCTCCTGAAACGAGGTCTGGACCTGCGCGATCAGCGCCGGTTGGGTGGAGGCATTGCCGGGGGTCACCGTTTCAACCCGAACCACGAAATAGCCGCGGCCCTGCGGGTCGGCGACCATCCGGCTCTTCCCCTCCGACAGCGAGAACAGGATTTGCAGCGGCGCGGCGATCTCCGGCGATGCCTGGGCAAGTTGCATGCGGCGCGCGCCGAACGGCTGAACGTCCGACACGCCGCGGCCGCCCTGGCGCGCGGCATCGGCGATCGGGACGCCGCGCCCGACCTTGGCGGCAATTTCCGATGCCACCGCGCGGGCTCGGTCGGACGCCTTCTTGGCGACCCAGTCGGCGGCGACCCGTTCCCGGATCTCGGCGAGGGGTGCGGGCGCGGCGGGAATGATCCGCCCAACGCCGACCAGCAGGTAGCCGGCGTCGTTGGGCAGCGTCTCGATCACCGGATCGTCTTCGGCCGCCAGCTCGAACCCGCTCTCGACACCGGGGGCGAAAGCGGGGGGCAAACGATAGGCCGGATCGGTCCGGGCAGCGCCCGCCGCGGTGATCGGCGGGGAATCGACCAAGGTGAGCTTTGCCGCCGCTGCGGCTTCGGCGAGACTGGCGCCATCCTCGAT
>JALYQH010000236.1 GCA_030855945.1 Pseudomonadota bacterium
GGTCAACTCAGCGCCCTCAAGGTCCATCTTGATCAGCTCGATGCGGTCGACATCCGCCAGCACCTCGTCGAGCGTGGTGGTTTGCACCTTCACCTGCTTCGCCGATGGCCGAGGCGACCAGGCGATCGATGCTAGGCCGAAGTGGCCTTCGACGACATTGGCGGTCACCGTCTGCCCAGCCTTGTCGGACAGTGCCTTTCGTACCACCGTGGCACATTCCACCTCGTTCATGGCGAGATGCTCTGTCAGGATTGCGGCTGTGTCGGGCATCATCTCGACCGCAACCACGCGGCCCGACGCGCCGACTTGCCGCGCCGCTAGCACGGAGAAGATGCCGATGTTGGCCCCGGCGTCGACGAAGGTATCGCCCGGCCGCAAACTGTCGCGGATCACGGCGAACACCGCGGGTTCGCGCGACGGCAGCGCATGGTAGAGGTCGTCGCTCCGCGCGCGGACCCGAAAGCGGCCGACCCCCTCCACATCGACGGTCGCGTCCTCGGACAGCACCGGATCCTGCCAGTTCAGGGGATCGCGCAGAGAGGCATAGGGCGCGGCGCGAAGCGCACGGCGCAACGCTCGGCGATCGGAAGGATCGATCCCTTTGATCTCGCGCCCGATCGCTCGCCACAGTAGCAATCGCTTGCGGTAATTGTCGGCGCTGCGAAGCAGCCGGCTTATGGGGCGCGGAAGGATTGCCTTGAGCTGAAGTTCAAGCGATCGACGCATTGCTCATCCGATATGGTGAAAAAGCGGCGTACCGCGCGCCGACCGTCGCCATAGAAGGCCCCGCGCCAAAGTAAAGCAGCGCCGGGCAGCCGCCGCGCGCGCATCTGCGTCGGCGGGCAGTCAATAGGGCGTTCCGCCCTTGTGCAGGTAGGTGTCGGTCGCGCCGTCGGCGAGAAGGTCGATGTCGGGATAGTGGCAGTCCTGTCCGCTGTGGCGCCCGACGACGAGGAAGCGGCACGGCGTGTCGCTGTCGTTGATCAGATGATGGCCATTGGCGACATCCTTGGGCCAAGCCGCGAGATCCCCCGCGCGCAGCACAGTCCTCCCGCCGTCCTCGACCAGCACCGCCTCGCCCTCGATCATCACCAGCAGTTCATCCTCGCCCTCGTGCCAGTGGCGTTGGCTCGACCAGGCGCCGGGCTCGAGCCGGACCAGGCTTGCGCCGAAATCGGTGAGGCCGACGGCGGGCGCGAGGCGGCGGTACCAGCGCCCGGCGACTTGCTGATCGAACGGCGCGGGATACCAGGTGCGGTTGGTTTCCGCGATCGGGGCGAGATCTACTTTCGGCATGACCTGTTTTCCCTGTCCTACACGCACGGCCCGCGTTACGCTCGGCCGATGGCCAAATTTTTCCTTGCCTGCCCGCTCGTTTCTTGTCCCCGCAGTCCGCGCCAGTCAACGTCCGCAAACGCCGTCGTCAGTGCGACCATTGGGACCTTTCGGGTGTCGCCATGACGATCGACCCGGTCGATCTAGCCGCCAAATTGATCGCTTGCCCTAGCGTCACACCCGCCAGCGGCGCGGTGTTCGACGTGCTCGAGGCCGCGTTGGTCCCGCTCGGCTTCGCGGTCCACCGCTTTATCCGCGGCGAGGCGCCCGACGGCCCGGTCGAGAATCTCGTCGCGATGCGCGGGTCGGGGGCGCCGCATTTCGGTTTCGCCGGCCATCTCGACGTCGTTCCTCCGGGCGAGGGCTGGGACGGCGATCCGTTCGAGCCTCACATCGGGGACGGGCTGCTGACCGGCCGCGGCGCCAACGACATGAAGAGCGCGATCGCCGCTTTCGTTGCCGCCGCCGCGCAGGTGCCGCAGGACAAGGGTACGCTGTCGCTGCTGATCACCGGCGACGAGGAAGGCCCCGCGGCCCATGGCACGGTGGCGATCATCGAATGGCTGCGGGATCGCCGGATCAAGCCCGACATGATCCTGATCGGCGAGCCGACCAGCGACGCCGTGCTTGGCGACACGATCAAGATCGGGCGGCGCGGATCGGTCAACATGTGGATCGAGGTGCCAGGCCACCAAGGCCATGTCGCTTATCCCCATCGCGCCAAAAACCCGGTCGGAGCGCTTGCGCGGATCGTCGCCGAGCTCGACAGGTGGCGGCTCGACGAGGGCAATGAGTCATTCCCGCCGTCAAACCTCGAATTCACCGAAATACTCACCCCGCCCGGCGCGACCAACCTCATCCCCGGCCGCGCCGCCGCCCGGCTCAACATCCGCTTCAACAACCTCCAGCGCGGCGCCGACCTCGTCGAGCGGGTGCGCGAAGTGGTGCTGAGGCACGCGCCCGACGCGAGTCTGCACGCGCTCATCTCCGGCGAGGCATTCCTCACGCCGCCGGGCGCGCTCTACGATCTGGTGGTCGACGCGATCCGCGCCGAGACCGGAGTGGAGCCCGAGCTGTCGACCAGCGGCGGCACATCGGATGGCCGCTTCCTCATCGCATTATGCCCGGTGGTCGATTTCGGGCTGCCCAACGCCACCATGCACAAGGTCGGCGAACATGCCGCCGTCGCGGACATCGCCGCGCTGGCACGAATCTACCGCCGAGTGATAGAAAGTGCGTTCGCTTAGTATTTGTTGAAGTGCGGCCTAGGAAAATTACGCGACCGAACGGTCCCCGGCTTCGGCATTGCGGACCCATGCGAGATAATCATGTTCG
>JALYQH010000259.1 GCA_030855945.1 Pseudomonadota bacterium
TTCCGTTTGCAGAAGCGGAAACTTCGCCTAAAGGGCGCCACCCGGAATGGGGCCGTAGCTCAGCTGGGAGAGCGCTGCAATGGCATTGCAGAGGTCAGGGGTTCGATCCCCCTCGGCTCCACCACCGACCCTAAAAAGGCGCCGCGAGGCGCCTTTTTTGACGAAGCGGACCTGCGATCGCTTCGGCCTCGCCTATTGAGTGGAAGTTTCCGTCCGCCCATCCGCAAAGCCGGGACTTGCCAGCCGCGCCCGCTCGCGTAAGGCTTGGCCATGACGACCAGCAACGACATCGACCAGATTCTCGACGCGCTCGAAGCCGGCTATGCCGCCTCGGTCGCCCGCCTTCGCGCGGCGCTCGCGGCTTATGCCAAGGATGGGGCTCGCCCCGACACCCGCGCGCGCGACGAGGGCGCCTTCGCCTATCCCGAGCTGCGCATCGAATATGATCCGGAGCTGCCGCCACCGACGCCGGCGCGGGCGTTCGCGCGCCTCAACCAGCCCGGCATCTACACCACCTCGGTCGCCCGCCCGGCCCTGTTCCGCGCCTATCTCGCCGAGCAGCTCGAACATCTCGTGCGCGATTATCCGGTGACGATTTCGGTCGGCGCGTCGGCAAGTGAAATTCCTTATCCCTATGTGCTTGACGGCGGCGAGCTCGAGCTGGGGGGCATTTCGACCGCCGAGCTGAGCCGCTGGTTCCCGTCGACCGAATTGGTCCATATCGGCGACGAGGTTGCCGACGGCGCGTGGGACCTGACCCTCGATCCGACCCGTCCGCTGGCCTTGTTCGACGCCCCGCGCACGGACTTCAGCCTTGCCCGGCTGAAGCATTACACCGGCACCCCCGCCGAGCATTTCCAGCGCTTCGTCCTGTTCACCAATTACGTCCGCTACGTCGACGAATTCGTGCGCTTCGCGGTCGCCGCGCTGCGCGATCCCGACAGCCGCTTCACTTCGCTTTCGGTTCCCGGAGGCACCTATGAGCATGGCGACCTCGCCGACGCCGAGGCGCAAATTGCGGCAGGCGTGTGGCGCCGCCACCAGATGCCGGCCTATCATCTGACGACGCCCGAAGGCGACGGCATCACGCTCGTCAACATCGGCGTCGGCCCGTCCAACGCCAAGACGATCTGCGACCATATCGCGGTGCTCCGCCCCGAGGCATGGCTAATGATCGGCCATTGCGGCGGCCTCCGGCCTAGCCAGACGATCGGCGACTATGTCCTCGCCCACGCTTATCTGCGCGATGATCATGTCCTCGACGACGTGCTCCCGGTCGAGATCCCGATCCCCGCCATCGCCGAAGTCCAGACTGCAATGTACCAGGCGGCCCTGTCGGTCACCGGCGAGGATGAGGAAGCGATCAAGATGCGGCTCCGTACCGGCACGGTCGTCACCACTGACGACCGCAACTGGGAGCTTCGCTACACGCTCAGCGCGCTTCGCTTCAACCAGAGCCGCGCAGTCGCCATCGACATGGAAAGCGCCACCGTCGCCGCCCAGGGCTACCGCTTCCGCGTCCCCTACGGGACACTTTTGTGCGTGTCCGACAAGCCGCTCCATGGCGAGCTCAAGCTCCCCGGGCAGGCCAACGCTTTCTACGAGCGCGCGATCAGCCAGCATCTGCGCATCGGCATCGAGACGCTGGCCCTGCTCAAGCAGGAAGGCGACGGACTCCACAGCCGCAAACTCAGGAGCTTCGACGAGCCGCCGCTGCGGTAGAAGAGTGATCTCGGGCTTGCGGCACGGATGGCGGAGGGCGAATGGACTGGCTGGCGCTGAAGGACGAAACTGCGCGGATGATGTTCGATAAGGACGCGCTACATATTTATGTGGCGGTCGCGATCCAGGTGGCGGCGGCGCTGCTGTCGCGGCGGTCGCTCGGCTATTTCCTGCCTTGGCTGGCGGTGCTCGGTTGCGCCTTGGTCAACGAAGCGCTCGATGTGGTCCTGGGCCAGGAACAAATCCTGCAGCCGTGGCAGGTCGTTGGAGGAGTCCACGACCTGATCAATCGATGGTCCTTCCGACCCTGTTGCTGCTGCTGTGCCGCCTGGCGCCTGGCCTGTTCGACTGGCCGCGAGCGAGCGGTATGAACGCCGTATCCTCGACCAGCGACCCGGAAGGGTGACTGCGGAATTGCCCAGCGCGGGCCTAGCCCGCCGATGACGCCCGCCCCGGCGTCCGCGTTCGCCACGCTCTTTCGCGCGATGTCCCCGCAGCGGCGGCGGCAACTGACGTGGCTGGTGGCGCTCGCCCCGTTCGCCGCGCTTGCCGAAATGCTGACCATCGGCGCCGTGGTGCCGCTGCTCGCCTTCCTCGGGAATTTGTCTGACCTAAACGATGTCGGCGGGATGAGGCACTTGCTCGAGATCGGCCGTCTGGTCGGCCTGGATGAGCGCCGCGACATGGCCGTCGCCGCGGCAATTCTCTTCGCGTCGGCGGCTTTCATGGCAGCCGCGCTGCGGCTCCTGTTGATGTGGTCGAGCCAGCGCTTTTCGTTCGGCCTCGGGCATGAACTGGCGGTCGAAATCCAGCGGCGCGTACTGGCTCAGCCCTATCCCTATCATGTCGGCCAGAATTCGAGCGCGATCATTTCCTCGCTCGAGAAGGTCGAGGCGCTCGTTTTCGGAGTCATCCTGCCGTTGGTCCAGGCCGCCACCGCGACGATCATCAGCCTGTTCATCGTCGCCATCTTGCTGAGCATCGACGCGCTCAGCGCCGCGGCCGCCGCCGGGCTGGTGCTCGCGCTCTACGGGGCCGCGGTGCTGGTCATCCGGCCGCGGCTGGCACGCGATTCGGCCGTGGTCGGCGCCGCTTACGAGCAGCGCGTGAAGGCGGTGCAGGAGGGGCTGGGCGGAATCCGCGACATCATCATCGACCATAAGCAGGCGATGTTCGTCGACCTGTTCCGGACGATCGATGAGCGGCTGATGCGCGCGCGCACCAGCACCGCGATCCTGGCGGCGGCGCCCCGCTTCATCATCGAGGCTTTCGGGCTGGTGGCGATTACCGCGCTGGCGCTGATCATCGCCGACCGCGAGGGCGGGCTTGCCGGGTCGCTGCCGGTGCTCGGCGCGCTCGCGCTCGGCGCGCAGCGGCTGCTCCCGCTGACCCAGCAGCTGTATCAGGGATGGAGCCGCCTCGCCGGGAGCAGATCGCTGGTCGACCAGGTCGCCGAACTGCTTCGCCTGCCAATTCCGGAGACCCACGCGGAATCGTTCGACGGACCAGTCATGGAATTTACCGACGCGATTCGCTTCGAGGGCGTCGGCTTCCGTTATGCCGCGCGGCGGGAGTCGGCGCTGTTCGACATCGACCTTGTCATCCCGCACGGCGCACGGGTCGCGCTGGTCGGCCGCACCGGAAGCGGCAAGAGCACGCTCGCCGACCTGCTGATGGGCCTGCTTCAGCCCGAAACCGGACGGATCACGATCGACGGCGTCGCCTTGACCGGCGCCACCGCCCGCGCCTGGCAGCGCGGCATTGCCCATGTCCCGCAGGCCATCTTCCTCGCGGACACCACGATCGCTCGCAACATCGCGTTCGGCGAAGCAGGCGGCGACCGGGAGCGCGTGATTGATGCCGCGCGACTGGCTCAGCTAGACGCGTTCATCGACCAGCTGCCCGGCGGCTATGACACCGCGGTCGGCGAGCGCGGCGTGCGGCTGTCGGGCGGCCAGCGCCAGCGGCTGGGCCTTGCCCGCGCCATCTACAAAGGCGCGCCGGTGCTGGTCCTCGACGAAGCGACCAGCGCGCTCGACGACGTCACCGAGGCGGCGGTGATGGGCGCGCTCGACGAGCTTGCCGCCGAGGGCCGGACGATCGTCATCGTCGCCCACCGCCGATCGACCATCGCCCGCTGCGATCTCGTGATCCGGCTTGAGGAGGGTCGAATCGTCGAGCGGGGATAGAGTCCATTCAGTTAGTCGGCACCGATTTCACTCAACAAAACAGACGCTAGTCCTGCGCGCGAAGCCAGGCCTGGAACATTAGGATCCCCCAGAGCGCCGCCGACGAGTCGTGGCGGCCGCCAAGATGCTCGCGCCACCTGCGCTGGACGATCGCTGGGT
>JALYQH010000281.1 GCA_030855945.1 Pseudomonadota bacterium
CGGCGTGATGGCCGGCCACGCGCCCTTCATGACCACGCTTCGCGACGGCGAGATCAAGCTCTACCGCACCGCCGGCGCGGCGCCCGAGGCGATCCGCGTCGCCGGCGGCTTCGCCGAAGTCGGTGACAATGGCCTCACCATTCTCGCCGAGAACCTGTCCTGAGCGTCGCCGAAGGGCCTGTCCTGAGCTTGGCAACCGGGCACGGGGGGTGAGCTCGCAGCGCGCGACGCCCCTCACGATCGCGATGATCGTCGCCGTCGCGGTCGCCACCCGCATCGTCGATTTCACCAATCCCGTCGCCGATTTCGACGCTCAATTCTATCTGATGACCGGCCGGTCGATGCTCGCCGGCCAGCTCCCCTATATCGACCTTTGGGACCGCAAGCCGCCCGGTCTGTTCCTGCTCTACGCCGCGCTCGCCGCACTGGGCGGCGGAAGTATCCTCGCCGTCAACGTCGCCGCGACTGCCTTCGCCGCCGCGACCGCGCTGATCATCCACGCCGCTGCCAGGTTTCATGCCCCTTCCCGCGGTGCGACCCTCGCCGCTCTTGCTTATCTGCTCATGCTCCCGTTGTTCGGCGGGCAGAGCGGCCAGTCGCCGGTCTTCTACAATCTGTTTATTGCCGCCGCTGGGTGGTTGCTGCTGCGGGCGCTCGCCGGCCCGGCCGCTCCGCTGCGCAAGCCCGCCTTCGCCGCGATGCTGCTGTGCGGCCTCGCCCTGACCATCAAACAGACCAGCGCGGTCGAAGGCATGTTCTTCGGGCTCACCTGGTTGTTGCTGATGCACCGCCGGGGCGAACGGCCGGGCCGATTGGCGATTACCGCCACCGTCATGGTCGCGCTGGCGCTGCTGCCAACCGCCCTTTGCTTCGCCGCGTTCGCGATGGCCCACCCGTCCGCGCCGGCCGCGCTGTTCGATGCTTCCTATCTGTCGATCTTCCGCAAGAGCGGTCCCACCGCCGCCTCGCGCGCGGACGAACTGCTCTATTTCGCCGTGACGATCGGCCCGCTGGCACTGATCGCCGCGCTCGGCGTAGCGCGGCGCTGGTCCGGCGCCAGACCCGGCGCCTTGTTCTTGCTCGGCTGGGTTCTGGCCGCGCTGGCTGGCTATGCCGCTGTCCCGGCATTGTTCGTCCATTATGCGCTTCCGCTGCTCGTCCCCCTGAGCATCGCCGCCGCGCCCATCTTCGACCGCCGCTGGACCGGCCCGGCCCTGTTCGCATTGCTGGCCTTGTTCGCCTTGTCGCGCGGCCACATCACCGACCGCGCGGCAAATCGCCAGTCAGAGGCGGCCTATGCCGCGCTTGTCCGCGCGGTCGATGCCGCCCGCTACGGCGGCTGCCTCTACGTTGCCGCCGGCCCGTCGATGCTTTACGCCTCGACCGACGCCTGCCGCACCACCCGCTTCCTCTTCCCGTCGCATCTGACCTACGCCGCCGAGGAGGGCGCGATCGGCGTCGACCAGCAACGCGAGCTCTCCCGCGTGCTGGCCACCCGCCCCGCCGTGATCACAACCCAGGATGACGAGCGCCGCCGCCAGAGCCGCGAGGCTCGCGCTTTGCTCGCTGCCGCCCTCGACCGCGATTATCGCCTGATCCTCAGCCTTGGCGAGCAGCGCTCATCGACCCTCGACACGCTCCGCCTGTGGCAGCGCCGTGACCTCCCGCCGCCGCCGCGTTAACGCGCTTTTTACCTTGTTGCTGCTTTGCTGTTTCCCGCTATCCGCGCGGGGGACCGATTTTCCATGTTTCAGCAAAAGCTCGTCGCGGCCAGCGCGCTTCGCGACGCGCCGCTCGAACTCAGCGTGATCGTCCCGACGCTCAACGAAGCCGGCAATATCGCGCCGTTGCTCCAACGCCTTGCCGTTGCGCTCAGCGACATCCGCTGGGAAGCGATCTTCGTCGATGACGGGTCGGTCGATGGCACGCCCGAGCGCCTCACCGCCATCGCCCAGTCCGACCGCCGCGTCCGCCTCATCCGCCGCATCGGCCGCCGCGGTCTGTCGTCGGCCGTGGTCGAGGGCGCGCTCGCCTCGACCGCGCCGGTGATCGCGGTGATCGACGCGGACCTTCAGCATGACGAGACCATCCTGCCCGACCTCTATGCGGCGATTGCCGGGGGCGGTCATGAGTTGGCAATCGGCACCCGCTACGCCCAGGACGGCTCGACCGGCCAGTGGGACTCCGGCCGCCTCAAGATCAGCCGCTTCGCCACCGCGCTCGCCGCGCCGATCATGAAGACCAGGCTCAGCGATCCGATGAGCGGTCTGTTCGCCGTCCGCCGCGATGCGCTGCTCGAAGCCGCGCCGCGCCTGTCGAACGTCGGCTACAAGATCTTGCTCGATCTCGTCGCCTCGCACCCGCGCCCCCTCGCCGTCGCCGAGGTCGGCTACACCTTCGCGGCCCGCCAGTCGGGGGCGAGCAAGCTCGACCAGATGGTCGCGCTCGAATATCTCGAATTGCTGCTCGACAAGACCGTGGGC
>JALYQH010000300.1 GCA_030855945.1 Pseudomonadota bacterium
GAAATTCCGGCGCGCACCGCGCAGACCGCCGCAAGCAGCGCCGAATCGCCTTCGGCGGCGAGTGCGGCGACCAATTCGTCATCTGGACCACGCCGATCCACCAACGCCGCGGCGAGCGCCACCGCGCGCATCTCGATCCGCCGACCTTCGTGGTGACGGCCGAGCAGGCGCGTTGCGGCAGCGGCAAGCGCTTCATCGATCGCCACCGCATCGCCTTCGATCCCCCCACGCATCGCCGCGGCGACAAGGTGGACCAGATACACCGCTTCTTCCGCAGGCACATCGTCGAACTCGATCCCAAGACGGCCGAAGCGGTCGCGGCGGCGGCCACGTGCTACCGCCAGCCCCATCGCCGCGCTGGCGACTTCACCATCCTCGTCGCCGACGAGTTGCTCGACCGCAGCGGCGGAACCGTCGCGGCGGGAGTCGCGGCAGGCGGCGGCGATCGACTGCTCATCGGCGCGGCGCACCAGCAGCTCGATCAGGAGAGGCCGATCCAGCTGTCCGCGCCGCCATAGCCGCGCCACCACATGGTCCCGGTCGCGCTCGGCCGCGGCGGAGTGCTCGGAGGAAAGAGCAAGACGTATCTCGTCGGCGATCTGCTCGATCAGCCCGCCGAGCATCGCCGACATCAAAGCACGCTCCTGCTCGGTCAGCCGGGCGCGGTCGTCAAGGAACAGATCGAGGCGCACGACGGGCAGCCGGTCACGCCCCGTGCGTCGCGCGGGTTCGACTGGATGGTCGGCTGTTCCAGCAGCAATCGGCCATTCGACGGGCATCATGTCGTGGCTGTTAGACGATCGGGGTTAATTCTGCGTCAATCGCGGGCGACGCGGTGGTGGACATGCTGGGCGAGGAAGAAGCTGGCCGCGGCATAGAGTGCGAGACCCGCTAGATAGGCGTTCCACCAGCCGCCGATCGCGAACGGGATCGCGAGCACGATTGCCGAGCGGCGCGAGAAATACCAGATCGCGCCCGGCGGCTCGGTCGCTGCGCGCTCGATCCGCATGGCCTCGGCAAAAGCGCAAGCGCTAAGCGCCGCGATCATCGCGCCCCACCCACCGCCATGGCGCGCGACGAACCAACCCAAGGCGAGCAGCGCCAGCCCGGCGGCAGGCCACAGCAGTCGCTTCGACGTCTGGCCGGGGCTGAGCGGCCGGAGGCGGAGCAGGCCGATCCGGCGCGCGACGAGGTCGAGCGGAATTGCCGCGACAAGCATCGCCACCGCGCTCGCCAGCCAACCGCGAGTCATTGCAAACGCCGCCGCGACGGTGAGCGCGAGCGCGAGCCGCACCAGCCAGTCGGGACGGATGCGGGTTTCCATCAGCCGTTCGGTTGCGACTTCCTCTATCAAGGGCAGGAGATAGCGGCTGACCCAGTCGCGCCGCGCACCGCGCGAGGCGAGCAGAAGCCGACGTTCGAATCCGGCCATCGCATCCTGATCGGCAAGGAAGGGACCCGCCCCCGCGCTGACCCCCGACGGCACCAGTTGGACGCCCGACTGAACCGCGCGGCGAAGCAGCGTCGACTGGAGGTCCCAGTCGCCGATCATTGCCGCGGTCGCGCCGATCAGCCCTGCCGGGATACGTGCCAGTCCGGCCCAACGGTGGCTCGCGTCGATCCGCTCGAAACCGTCATGCTCGTCGTCGTCGGCAACGGTCAGGATCGCGGGCTCCTCCTCGTCCCCAAGCCGAGCGAGGTCGCTCATGTCGGGCGCAATCCCGTCGGCCAGCAGGATGACGTCACTACCCGCCTCGAAGCGGCTCGCCGCCTCGATCCCGTCGCCGACGGCAACGACTGCAATCCCCTCGGCGCGGAGCCGCTCGAACGCTTCGTTCAGCGCTGGCGGAACCCGTTCGACCAACACCAACACGGGCGCGGTGCCGAGCGCGGCAACGCACCGCGCCTGATATTCGATCAGTGTCTGGCCCGCGAGCGGAAGCAGTGCGCGAAGACCGCCTGCATCATCCTCCTGATATGCCCCGATCAGCGCGCCAAGCGCCATGAAGACCTGCCCATCGTTTGCCGTTTTACCCCGTGGCTCCAAGCCATAGGACAGGCGCGCGGGCCATTTCCACCCCGCCGCGAGCTTAATCGCTTTGCAGACTGAACAAAGGTGGTAAACTCGCTCTTATGACCGCCCAGCCCCATTATGCCGAGCGTGACCCCGTCCGCTCCGACCCCATCGATCCCGCGATCGACTTGAGCGAGGGGACGGCTGGCGTGCCGTTCGACGAACGGGCATGGACCGAAAGCCGGGGCGAGCATCAGCCTGCGGGCGCCGGCGGCCGAGCAGTACTCGGCTGGGGGCTGGCCTTGCTCGCGGCCTTGTGGCTGGGCTTCACCGCTTGGTCCGCCGGCAGAGCGCTGAGCGTGGAGCCGCTGAGCAGTCCAGCGCTGGCGCAATGGGTGGCGATCGCGGCTGGACCGCTGGCGTTGCTCGGGCTGGTCTGGCTGATGTTCGGCCGCACCCGCCGCAAGGAAGCCGAACATTTCACCCGCTCGGTCATCGCGATGCGCACCGAGGCGCGCGCGCTCGAGGATGTGCTCGCCGCTCTGTCGCGCCAGATCGACCATAACCATGTCGCGCTCGGCCAAATGGCGGGGGACTTGATGGGGCTCGGCGATCAGGCCGCGACCCGTATCGGCGCGGTCACCGCCGAGTTGAGCACGCGCTCGGCCGAACTGGTCGGACATGGCGCCGCGCTCGACCGCGCCGCGGAGAACGCACGGGCCGACATTGGCGTCCTGCTCACCGACTTGCCCGAGGCCGAAGATCGCGCGCTGCGCATGGCGGAGACGCTTCGCGCGGCGGGCCGCGATTCGATCGAGCAGGCGCGCGCCTTCGAAAGGTCGGTTGCTGCGCTGACGGCGCGTACCACCGAAGCCGACGGCACGATAAACGAGGCCGCGACGCGGCTCGTCCAGCAGCTCACCCAGGTCGAAAGCGCCGGCGCCGCCGCGGCCTTGCGAGTCCATGAGGCCAGCGAAGTCACCAGCGCCGGGATGGACGCGCTGCTCGGCCGCGCCGCCGATTCGCTGTCCGAAATCCGCAGCGGGATCGACGCGCAGGCGGCGAGCGTCGCCGCGCTGCTCGACCAGGCCCAGGCCGGACTCGGCCGCGCGGGGGTCGAGGCCAGCCGTGCGCTCGGCCAGCGGCTCGACGAAGCATCGACGTCGCTCAACAGTCTGAGTGTCAAGATCGCCGAGCAGGAGCAGGCCTCGCAGCAATTGGTCACTGACCTCGACGTCGGGCTCAGTTCGCTGGACGACCGCTTCGCGCGTCTGGCCGAACAGGGTGACGAGCGCGCGGTACGAATTTCCGCATTGCTTGGCGGTCTTCGCGGCGACCTCGAGGCGCTCGACGGCGATACCGGCGCGCAGGACCAGGCGCTCCTCGCGCTCGCCGACCGCACCGCCGCGCTTCGCGACGGTGTCGCCGGCCTGTCGCTGGCAGTGGCGCAAGAACTTGGCGGGGCGTTTGGCGAGGCCGAAGCCGGTGCTGCACGGCTGCTCGTGGCAAGCGAGCAGGCGCGTCCATCGATCGATTGGATGCGCGATGCCGCGGGCCAGACGGCGGAGCGGCTGATCGCCGGCCAGCAAGCCATCGAATCAAGCGAGCAGCGGCTGAGCGCGATGCTCACCGCGGTCGACAGCGGCGTCATCGGCGCCGAACAGAAGCTCGGCCAGCTGTCGCAAGCGATCGCGCTGGCCAATGACGATGCCGCGCGCCTGTCACACGAGACCGGCCCGGCGCTGATCGCCGCGCTGGCCCAGGTGCGCGAGGCCGGCGCCCATGCCGCCGAGCGAGCGCGCTCCGCGATCAGCGAGATCATCCCGGCCAGCGCCAGCGAACTCGGCGAGGCGACCCGCGCCGCGCTCGAGCGGGTCGTACGCGAGACCGTCGAGGAGAGGCTGGCGGAGGTCGATCGCGTTGCGACGCATGCGGTGACCACCGCGCGCGAGGCCAGCGACCGCCTCACTCAGCAGATGCTGTCGATCGGCCAGAGCGCAGTCGCGCTCGAGGCGTATCTCGAACAGAGCCGGGCGGCGCAGCGCAAGGATGACGGCGAGGATTTCGCGCGGCGCGTGTCGCTGTTGATGGATTCGATGCATTCGGCGGCGATCGACGTGCAGAAGATATTGTCCGACGAAGTCGACGAAAAAGCGTGGGGCGCCTATTTGAAGGGCAATCGCGGCGTGTTCACCCGCCGCGCGGTCCGGCTGATCGGCGGTACCGAGACCCGCGCCATCGCCGCCCATTACGACAGCGACCCGGAATTCCAGGAATCGGTCAACCGCTACGTCCACGATTTCGAGGCGATGCTTCGCCGCGTCCTCGCCGAGCGCGACGGCGGGATGATGGCGGTGACGCTGATGAGCGGCGACATGGGCAAGCTGTATGTCGCGCTAGCTCAAGGGATCGAGCGGCGGAGATAGGCTGACGTCCCGGCCTTGAGCCCGGATCCACCTCCTCTGCGGATTTTCTAAAAAGGACAGGTGGACCCCGGATCTGGTCCGGGGTGACGGCTTTGCCGTCAGTTATAAAAGTCCAAATCCTCGACCTCGACCCAACCGAAGTGCCAGTTCGCGTAATAAAGCGCGAACATCGCCGCCGCGAGAAACGCCGCGCGCAGCATGTGGCGCCCGAAGTCGAAGCGGTGCGGTGCGCTATCGGCCTGGCCCGGCACCTTGGCGGCGCCAACTTCCTCGTCGGTGCGCACGCCGAACGGAAGCATCAGGAACGCCGCCGAAATCCAGAACAGGAAGTAGATCGCGAGGATTGATCCGAAGCTCATGGCTTGCCGAAGCTCATCGCCCGACCTTGATTACCGCCACTTCGACTTGGGGCTTCTTGCCGGTCCATAGCGTCGCGCAGCGGCGCACCGCGAGCCGCACTGCCTCACGCATCTTCTCCTCCGGCGCGCCAGCCGAATAAGCGTGGGCCGCGGCGTCGGTCGCGTCGGCGAGGAAGTCGGCGCGATCCTCCTCGACCGGAACCCCGAATGGCTGGACATGCGGCTCGCCGGCAAGCCCGCCGTCCCCGCCGACCGCGAGCGTGACCGTGATGAGGCCGTTGACCGCTATCTTGCGGCGCTCGCCGAGCGTCGTCCCGTCGGCGGGAAGAATGACGTCCCCGTCGAGCACCAGGCGCCCGACACGCGCGTCACCAACCTTCTTCGGCCCCTTGGGAGCAAGTCGGATGATCTGGCCATTCTCCTGCACCATCGCCTGTGGAACGCCCTGGCTCAGCCCGAACCGCGCCTGCTCGCGCAAGTGACGCTGCTCGCCATGGACGGGCACGAGGATTTGCGGCCGCATCCATTGATACATTTGCGCCAGTTCGGGGCGACCCGGATGGCCCGAGACATGGACGTGCGCCTGGCGCTCGGTAACGGTCAGCACGCCAAGCTCGCTGAGCGCGTTCATGATCCGACCGATGGCCACTTCGTTGCCGGGGATCTGCTTCGACGAAAAGATCACCGTGTCGCCGTCGACCAGCTTCAGCTCATGGTTGCCGAACGCCATCCGGCCCAGAGCGGCGCGCTCCTCACCCTGCCCGCCGGTGGCGATGACCAGCACTTCGGAGCGCGGGAGCCGCATCGCCTCGTCGAACCGCACCGTCTCAGGGAAATCGCGCAAATAGCCGGTCGCGCGCGCGACCTTGAGAATCCGGTCGAGACTTCGCCCGGCGACGCACAGCGCCCGCCCGGTTTCGGTTGCGACGCGGGCGATGGTCTGCAACCGCGCTGCGTTGGACGCAAAGCTGGTGACGACGACCCGGCCCTTGGCCTTGGCGACCTGTTCGAGCAGGCCGGCGTGAACGGTCGTTTCGCTGCCCGACACCGTCTCCTGGAAGGTGTTGGTCGAATCCGACACCAAAGCGAGAATGCCTTTGTCGCCGATCGCCGTCAGCGCTTCGGGCGAACTCATCTCGCCGACCACCGGCGTGTCGTCGATCTTCCAGTCGCCGGTGTGGAAAACATTGCCGTACGGGCTCTCGATCAGCAGTCCATTGGCTTCGGGAATCGAATGGGCCAGCGGAACATAGGTGACTCGGAACGGCGCGAGGTCGATAGTTCCGCCGCGCTCGATGATGTGGAGCTTGACCTGCCCGGTCAGCCCCTCTTCCTCGAGCTTGCCGGCGATCAGCCCAGCGGTGAACGGGGTGGCATAAAGCGGCACCTTCAAATCGGCGGCGAGATATGGAATCGCGCCGATATGATCCTCATGGCCGTGGGTCAGCACGATGCCGACGAGATTTCTGGCCTGGCGCTCGATGAACTCGAGATCGGGCAGGATCAAATCGACCCCCGGATACCCATCGTCCGCGAAGGTCAGCCCGAGATCGGCCATCAGCCATTTGCCGTCGCAGCCGTAGAGATTGACGTTCATCCCAATCTCGCCCGATCCGCCGAGCGCGAGAAACAGCAGTTCCTTACCCGGGATCATCGGGCATGGCTTGCGGCGAGCAGGGCGAGGCCCTGGATGGTGAGGTCGGGCTCGATCGCGTCGAACGCGTCGGTATGCTGGTCGAACAAAATGGCTAGGCCTCCGGTGGCAATGACAGTGACGGGGCGGCCGATTTCGGCCTTGAGACGCTGGGCCAGCCCCTCGATCAGCGCGACATAACCCCAATAGACGCCGATTAGCATCTGGCTTTCGGTTGTCCGCCCGATGACGCTTTGGCCGTCAGGCGCGGCAATGGCGATACGGGGCAATTTGGCCGCTGCGGCGACCAATGCGTCAAGCGACAAATTGATCCCCGGCGCAATGATCCCGCCCTTATAGGCGCCCCCGAAATCCACCACGTCGAATGTCGTCGCGGTGCCGAAATCGATGATGATCAAATCGCCGGCGTGGCGCGCGTGCGCGGCCATGGCGTTGAGCGCTCGGTCGGCGCCGACGCTTCCCGGCTCGATCACGTCGAGCTCGAGCGGCCATCCCCCCTGCCCCGCGACCGTCGGAGTCTGACCGAAATATTTCTCGGCTAGCACGGTCAGATTGTGAAGCGCGCGCGGCACCACCGTCCCGATGATGACTCGCGCCACGTCGCCTTTGCCATAGCCTTCGAGCGCAAGGAGCTGATGGAGCCACACCGCATATTCGTCCGCGGTGCGGCGCGGATCGGTCGCGATGCGCCAGCGGGTACGGATCACGCCGTCCCCATCGACCAGCGCGAAGACGATATTGGTGTTCCCGGCATCGATAGCGAGCAGCATGGCCGGGTGCCTAGCGGGAAGCGCCATCAAATGCGAGCGTCACGCGAGGCTGACGTCACCGGCACGGATGACCTCGACCGCGCCGTCGCCCAGTCGCAGCCGCATGGCCCCGTCGGGCTCAACCCCGTCGAACCGGCCGGCGACGCGCTCGCCTGGACCGCTGTGCACTTCAAGCGGCGTTCCGAGTGGGTGGGCGCGTTCCAGCCATGCGCGAGCGAAGGCCGCGGGCTCGGCCAACCGCCAGGCAGCGAGCAGCCGCGCGAAACTTGCCGCGAGCAGCGGCGCCATCGCCTGGGGCGTGATGCTCGCTGCTAGGGACGCCGTCTTTCGACCAACGATCTCGGGCGCCCCCGCCAGGTTGATTCCAAACCCCGCGACGACCCGTTCACCCGACCGTTCGAGCAAGACTCCGGCGAGCTTGGCGTCGCGGGCCATCAGATCATTGGGCCATTTGAGCGACAATGGGGTTCCCGGCGCGGCAATTTGGACCGCTTCGATCAGTGCCAGTCCCGCCACCAGGGCCATGGCCGGCGCGGGCGGGTCGGCCGGTCGCAGCGCGACGATCGTCGAACCGAAAAAGTTGCCCGCGATAGGTTGCCACACGCGGCCATGCCGGCCGCGGCCGGCATCCTGCGCCAGAGCGACCAGCCAATCGCCCTCGACTGCAAGGGCATCGGCAAGCAGCGCGCTATTGGTCGACCCCAACCGCTCGACGATGCGGATTCGGCTCAGAAGAGCGATCCCGCGGCATTGTCGGCGAGACTGCCGATCGGGCCGATCAGCAGATATCCGAGCGGCGACACGAACAAGGCGGCGAGCAGGATCAGCACGCCCTCGAGCCGGTTGCCCCCCTTTGCCATCGGACGGTCGGGCGCGTCGAAATACATCACCTTGACGATCTTGAGATAATAGAAAGCGCCGACCACCGTGCCAAGAATGCCGACGATTGCGAGCAGCCACAGCCCTTCGGCGACGGCGGCGTTGAACACCATCAGCTTCGGCCAGAAGCCGAACAGAGGGGGAATGCCGGCCAGGCTGAACATGAAAATCGCGAAAGCCAATGCCAGCGCGGGGCGCGATTGCGACAGGCCCGAGAGGCTGTCGATCGCTTCGAGCGGCTCGCCATCCTCGCCGCGCATCCTGAGCACGCACAGGAACGCGCCGAGCGTCATGACGACATAGACTGCCATGTAGAACAAAACCGACGATGCTCCCGCCGCGCCGGCGGCGACAAGCCCGATCAGCGCGAAGCCAACATTGTTGATCGACGAATAAGCGAGCAGCCGCTTGATATTGGTCTGGCCGTAGGCCGCGACCGCACCGAGGATGATCGACGCGAGCGCGGCGAAGGTCATGATCTGGCGCCACGCATCGAGCGCCGGGCCGAGCGCGTCGAGGCAGACGCGCACCGTCAGCAGCACCGCAGCAACCTTAGGCGCCGAGGCGAAGAAAGCGGTCACCGGGGTCGGCGCGCCCTCGTAGACGTCGGGGGTCCACATGTGGAACGGCACCACGCTCGCCTTGAAGGCGAGCCCGGCGAGCACGAACACCAGTCCGAATAACAGGCCGAGCGAAGTTGCACCGTCGCGGGCGAAAGCGGCGGCGATGCCGTCGAACTGGATCGTCCCGGTGAAGCCGTAGAGCAGCGAGATACCGTAGAGCAAAATGCCGGACGCCAGCCCGCCTAGGACGAAATATTTGAGCCCCGCCTCGGCCGAGCGGTCGTCGGTGCGACGGTAGGCGGCGAGGACATACGCCGACAAGCTTTGCAGCTCGAGGCCGACATAGAGCGACATCAGGCTGGTCGCCGACACCATCACCGCCATGCCGACGCATGACAGCAGGATCAGCACCGGATATTCGGCGGCATGTTCGAATTCGAGCTCGAACCAATTGTGCGCGGCGATGATCGCGACGGCGGCCGCTAGGAAGATGATCAGCTTGCCGAACGAACCGAAAGCATCGCCATCGATCAGCCCGCCGAACAGCGGCCCCGCGTGGGTCGGCTCGCCGATCAGCGCGACGCTCGCGCCGATCAGCAGTGCGACCGATCCCCAGGTGGTAATGATCGTCCCGCGCCGGCCGGTGAAAGCGGCGACCATCATCAGCGCGAGCGCGCCGAGGGTGAGGATGATCTCGGGGAGGATGGCGGCGAAATTCATCAATGGGACTCCGCCGCGTCTGGGGTCTCGGCCGGCAGCGCCTTGCCGGCGGTCGGGCGGGCGTCGCTCGCCGGCGTCGCGGGCTCGATCCGCTCGAGCAGCCGCCCGACATCGGCGCGCATCGGCCGGAGGAAGCTTTCGGGATAAATGCCCATCCACAGCACCACCGCCGCGATCGGCGCGAGGAGCCATAGTTCGCGGACATTGAGGTCGGGCATCGCCGCGGCGTCGGCGTTGGCCTGCTTGCCGTACGCCACCCGCCAGTAGAGAAACAGCATGTAGGCCGCGCCGAGGATGATCCCGGTGGTCGCAACTACCGCCGCCCACGACGAGCGCTCATAGGTACCGACCAGCGCGAGGAACTCCCCGACGAACCCACTCGTGCCTGGAAGTCCGACGCTCGCCATGGTGAACAGCATGAAGAACAGCGCATAGCGCGGCATATTGTCGGAAAGCCCGCCGTAGCGCGCGATCTCGCGGGTGTGGAGCCGGTCGTAAATCACCCCGACGCACAGGAACAAGGCACCCGACACCAGCCCGTGGCTGAGCATCACCAGCATCGCGCCCTCGATCCCCTGCCGGTTGAAGGCAAACAGGCCGAAGGTGACGAACGCCATATGCGCCACCGACGAATAAGCGATCAATTTCTTCATGTCCCGCTGCGCCAGCGCGACCAGCGAGGTGTAGACCACCGCGATCCCGCTCAGCACATAGACGAATGGGACGAATTCGGCCGAGGCTTCAGGGAACATCGGCAGGCTGAAGCGGATGAAGCCGTAGCCGCCCATCTTGAGCAGCACTCCGGCGAGGATCACCGAGCCCGCGGTCGGCGCCTGTACGTGCGCGTCGGGCAGCCAGGTGTGGACCGGCCACATCGGCATCTTGACCGCGAAGCTGGCGAAGAAGGCAAGCCACAGCCACCATTGCAGGTCGGGCGCGAAATCGTATGCCATCAGCGCCGGGATCGAACTGGTGCCGGC
>JALYQH010000287.1 GCA_030855945.1 Pseudomonadota bacterium
CGGCCGAGCCGTTCGAGCGGGCGAAAGGTCGCTTTATAGGCCATGCGGTTCGACCCTTCGACCCAATAGCCGAGATAGACATAGGGCAGGCCCGCCCTGGCGGCGCGGGTGATGTGGTCGAGGATGATATAATTGCCGAGCCCGCGCCGCGCGTCGTCGCCGACATCGTAGAAGCTGTAGATCATGCTGAGGCCGTCGGCCTGCTGATCGCTGAGGCAGGCGCCGACCAGCTTGCCGGGACGGCCGTCGACCGAAGGTTCGCGATATTCGATGACATAGGTGCGGACCGGCGTCTGCTCGACCATGTCCGCGAAATCATGGTCGTCCATCTCCGCCATTCCGCCGCCGGGGTGGCGCTGCGCAAGGTAGCGACGAAGCAGTGCATATTGTTCTTCGGTGGTCCACGGCTTGCATGCGCTGACCTCGAGGTCGGCGTTGCGGCGGATCAGCTTGCGCTGAGTCGAGCTGGGAGTGAATTTGTCGGCCATGACCCGGACCGAAACGCAGGCGCTGCAATCGATACAGGACGGGCGGTAGGCAACCGATTGCGAACGGCGAAAACCGATTCTGCCGAGCGCTTCGTTGAGCTCGCCCGAATTGCGGCCGTTGAGCTCGGTGAACACCTTCCGCTCGACCTTGCCCGGAAGATACGGGCACGGCGACGGGTTGGTCACGAAAAATTTGGGAAAGCGAAATGGAGCGCTCACTCGGCCGGGTCTCCGAACTGGTTACGAAACTCTTTATGCGACCGGTAAACGAAGATGAAAAGAGTATGGCTCCCCGAAATGAGGGTTAATCAGCCCGCTGTCCCGTGACAGGACGGTGCAAGGTTAATTCCAGCCGGGCGATCAGTCGAGCGAGGCGCGTTCGACGACGAAGCCTGCGGCCTCGAGCGCGGCGACCAGGCGATCGATCGCCTGACTGTCGCGGGCCTCGCATTCGACCTCGATCACCGTGTCCTTGGCGGGCAGGCGCGTGAAGATGCGGTGGTGGTTGGTCTCGATGATGTTGACGCCGCATTCGTGGAATTTGGCGGTGATCGCGGCGAGCGCACCGGGCCGGTCCTGGGCGGCGATCTTGAGCCGCGCTATGCGGCCGCAGCGGACCAGCTCGCGCACCAGTACATTGGCGAGCAGATGGGTGTCGATATTGCCGCCGCACAGCAGCGTACCGACCTTGCGGCCGCGATAGCGTTCGGGCTCGGCGAGGATGGCGGCAACCCCAGCCGCACCTGCGCCCTCGACCACGGTTTTCTCTATCCCGACGAGCAGCGCGACGGCATGCTCGATGTCGCGCTCGGCGACGAGGTCGATGCGGTCGACCTTGTCGGCGATAATCGCGCGGGTGATGACGCCCGGCTCCTTGACCGCAATGCCCTCGGCGAGCGTATCCCCGCCGATCGCGCGCGCGCCGCCTTCGACGATATTCTTCATCGCTGGATAGAGCTCGGCCTCGATTCCGATCACTTCGATATCCGGCTTGATCGCCTTGGCCGCGGTTGCGATTCCGGAGATCAGCCCGCCACCTCCGATCGGCACGACCAGCACGTCGAGGTCCGGCACCGCCTCGAGCATTTCGAGTGCGACCGTCCCCGCCCCGGCGATCACCGCGACGTCGTCGAACGGATGGACGAACACCAGTCCGCGCTCGGCCTCGAGCTGCTGGGCGTGAGCATGGGCATCGTCGAACCGCTCGCCGTGGAGGACGACGGTAGCGCCGTGACCCTCGGTCTGGGTGACCTTGATCGTCGGGGTCGACACCGGCATCACGATGGTCACCGGAATGCCGAGCCTCTTGCCGTGATAGGCGACCGCCTGGGCATGGTTGCCGGCCGAGGCGGCGACCACTCCGCGGCCGCGCTCGTCGCCCGTCAGCTGGAGCAATTTGTTGAGCGCGCCGCGCTCCTTGTAAGCGGCGGTGAATTGCAGATTCTCATATTTGAGCCAGACCTCCGCGCCGACCATGTCGGACAGGATTCGGCTCATCAGGATTGGGGTGTGGATCACCGCGCCCGCGATTCGCTCGGCGGCGGCGCGGATGTCACCCAGGGTCGGATAGTTGGTCATATGGCAGCGGGGACTAGCCCTTCACGCCGCGCCAAACAATGCTATCGATGGGCGATGCGCAACTCCCTGCTCGCAGCCGCGGCGCTGCTCATCGCCGCCTCCCCCGCCTTCGCCGATACGCTGATCGACAATGCCAATGGCATCCAGGTCGGGGCTGACGGCAAGTTGCAGCGCTTCACCGGGCTGGTGATCGGCGAGGACGGGCGGGTAGTGAAATTGCTCGGCGAAGGAGAGGCGCGGCCGGGCGATGCGGACGAGCGGATCGATGCCGGCGGGCGGACGCTGCTACCGGGGCTGATCGATGCCCATGGCCATATCATGGGCCTCGGTTTTGGGGCTCTTCAGCTCGACCTCACCGGGACCACTTCGCTCACCGACTTGCAGCAGCGGCTTAAAGCCTATGCCGCCGCCAACCCCGGGCAGGGCTGGATTCTCGGGCGTGGCTGGAATCAGGAAATGTGGGCCGACAAACGCTTCCCGACCGCCGCCGACCTCAACGCAGTGGTCAGCGATCGGCCGGTGTGGCTGGGCCGGGTCGATGGCCACGCCGCGGTCGGCAACAGCGCCGCGCTGAGAGCGGCGGGGATTAACGCGCAAACCCAGTCACCCGCAGGGGGGCGGATCGAAAACGGCCTGTTCGTTGACGCAGCGATGACGCTGGTCGAGTCCAAAATTCCCGCGCCGACCGCTGCCGATTATGATGAAGCGCTGGCCAAGACGCATGAGCTGATGCTGTCGACCGGGCTAACCGCGGCCGCCGACATGGGAACGAGCGCCGAGGATTGGGCTGCGATGAACCAGGCCGGCCAGGCTGGCCGGCTCAACATTCGCATCCTCGGCTATGCCGGCGGAATTCCGGCGATGCGCGCGATCAATGGCGGCAGGCCAAGCGCCTGGCTCTACGGCGACCGGCTCCATCTCGGCGGGGTCAAGCTTTACGCCGATGGCGCGCTCGGCTCCCGCGGCGCGTGGCTCAAGGCGCCCTATCACGACAAGCCCGACACGCGCGGGCTCAGATTGCTGAGCGACGCGGAGCTTACCTCCCAGTCCAACGAAGCGGCCGCCAACGGGCACCAGCTCGCCATTCACGCGATCGGTGACGCAGCCAACGACCAGATCATCGGCGCCTTCGAGCGGCTGAACCGGCCCTATCCCGGCGACCGCCGCTGGCGGATCGAACATGCCCAGGTGCTCGACGTCGCCGACCTACCGCGCTTGGCTAAGGCGAATATCATCGCCTCGATGCAGCCGACCCACCAGACCAGCGACCGGACGATGGCGGAAGCGCGATTGGGGCCGAACCGGCTCGGCGGTGCCTATGCGTGGCAGATGCTGGCGCGCTCGGGTGCGAGGCTTGCCTTTGGCTCCGACTTTCCGGTTGAAAGCCCCAACCCTTTCCACGGCCTCGCCGCGGCGGTCAGCCGCCAAGGGCTCGATGGTCAGCCGGCCGGCGGGTGGCGGCCGAACGAGCGGGTCAGCTTCGAACAGGCGCTCGCCGGCTTCACGCGCGGCGCGGCTTATGCGGGGTTCGCCGAGGGGAAGATCGGCTCGCTCGACCCCGGCAGATATGCCGATTTCATCCTCGTCGACCGCGATGTCAGCGCGGTGCCTCCGGCCGAGCTGGCGCGGACCGAGGTGATCGAGACCTGGGTCGGCGGCGAGAAGGTGTGGCAGCGCGGCGCTAGCGGCGGTCGCGGCGAGCGCGGTCGCTGAGCATTTTCGCCGTCAGAATCTGAGGCAGTTCCTCGGGCCCTGCGCGGCCCGGCTCATACCACAAATAAAGCGGCACGCCGGCCCTGCCCCGGCTTTCGAGCAAGCGGGTGATGGCGGGATCGCCGTTGGTCCAGTCGCCGACCAGCACCTTGACCCCCGCCGCGCGGAAGGCATCACGAGTCGCATCGCGCTCGATCGCGGTCGCCTCGTTGACCTTGCAGCTGAGGCACCAGTCGGCGGTGAAATAAGCGAACACCGGCCGGCCGGCGTCGAGGTGGCGGCGGACGGCGGCTTCGCTCCATGCCTCGGCGCCGATCGGCACGCGCGCGACCGAGGCTGGGCGCTGCGCCACGAGCAGGCCGGCGGCGACGGTAATGACCAGCACCGCAGCGAGTGCGGCC
>JALYQH010000043.1 GCA_030855945.1 Pseudomonadota bacterium
CGCTCTACGCCAAATATACCGGCCAGCCGATCGCGGTGAGTGAAAAAGCGATGGACCGCGACAAATTCCTCGAGGCGGATGAGGCCAAGGAATTTGGGATCATCGACGAAGTGTTCGGCAAGCGTCCCGAGGCGGGCGAAGGCGACACCACCGGCGCGGCCGACATCACTCCGGCGTAACAAAAGAGTCATATTTGCTTGCGGCGGGGGCGGCCCCGCACTAGCCCCATCGCGGTTTCGCGGCGGGGCTTTTCGTTGCTCGCGGCCCAGGGGAATGCACCATCCGCCAAATCGCCGCCTTGCCCTACCGGACCGAAGGCGCCGCGCTCAATGCTCCGGTGTCGATCCTGCTCGTCACGTCGCGCGAGACGAAGCGATGGGTCGTCCCCAAGGGCAATATCGCGTCGGGCGTGGCCCCACATGTCGCCGCGGCCCAGGAAGCCGAGGAGGAAGCAGGGGTGCGCGGCGCGGTATGCCCGACCCCGCTTGGCAGTTACCGCTACCGCAAGAAGCGCGGCAACGGCGCGTGGCTCATGGCGGACGTCGAGCTGTTTCCGCTCAGCGTCAACGAGGAATTGTCCCAGTGGAAGGAGCAGGACCAGCGCGAGCGGCGCTGGTTCAGCCTGGCCGAGGCGGCCGACCGGGTCGACGAGCCCGATCTTTCCGATCTCATCCGCTCATTCGGGGCGAGCGAATTCAACAAGGCGGCACGGCGCACCGGGATGCTCGGCGTCGCCGCCGAAAAATCGAGAGTGGGTCCGATGTTTGTGTGGTTCCAGCGCCTGCTGCCCAAGACCGGCGGCTTTTTCGAGCTTTTCGAGGCCCATGCGACGAGCCTTGTCGCCGCCGCCGACGCCACCGGGCGCCTGTTCCAGGGAGGTCCCAAGGCGGCCGACCACATCCGCGAAATCCATGAGCGGGAGAGCGATGCCGACGAGATTATTCGCACCATGCTCAAGACCGTCCGCCAGACCTTCCTCACGCCATTCGACCGGAGCGCGATCACATCGCTGATCGGAGCGATGGACGATGCGATCGACGAGATGCAGGCGGCGGCGTCCGCCGTCGACCTTTATGAAATCCGCGATTTCGAGCCCGAGATGCGCGACATGGCGGCAATCGTCGTCGACGCGGCGCGCCTGGTCGCCGAAGCCATGCCGCTGCTGCGCGATGTCAGCCGCAACGGGGGACGCCTGCACGAGCTGACCGAGCGCCTCGTCCGGATGGAAGGCCATGCCGACCAGATCCACGCCGCCGGGCTCAAAAAGTCGTTCCAGGCGCACGGCAATGGAGACGCGATGGCGTTCGTCGTCCACCGCGAGGTGTTCAAGCACCTCGAGCGCATCGTCGACGCGTTCGAGGATGTCGCAAATGAGATCGACGGCATCGTCATCGACCATAGCTGATGCACGAACTTGCCCTGCCGCTGCTGATCGGCCTGATCGCCCTGGCGCTCGCGTTCGACTTTCTCAACGGCCTTCACGACGCCGCCAATTCGATCGCGACGGTGGTTGCGACCAAATTGCTCCGACCGGTCCAAGCGGTCGTCTTCGCCGCTTTCTTCAATTTCTCGGCCTATTTCCTGACGCTCGCCTGGCCGCAACTGCACGCCGTCGCGGACACGATCGGCAAGGGGCTGATCGACCAGGATTTGGTGACGCCCGCAGTAGTGTTCGGGGCGCTGGTCGGGGCGATGTTCTGGAACGTGGTCACCTGGCTCAAGGGCATTCCGTCATCGTCGAGCCATGCGCTGGTCGGCGGGATCATCGGCGCCGGAGTCGCCCATGCCGGGCTGACCGGAGTGCAATGGACCGGGCTCAACAAGACGCTGATCGCGATCGTCCTGTCGCCGACCATCGGCATGTTCCTTGCGATGCTGATCATGCTGGCGTCGAGCTGGGCGCTGGTGAAGGTCAGCGCGCGCGGCGCGGAACGGACTTTCCGATCGCTGCATCTGGTGTCGTCGGCGGCTTATTCGATCAGCCACGGGCTCAACGACGCCCAGAAGACGATGGGGATCATCACGGTCCTGCTCTATTCGACCGGGCGCCTGTCGGGCGATTTCGAAGTGCCGCACTGGGTGGCGATCAGCTGCTATATCGCAATCGGCCTGGGGACGCTGATGGGCGGGTGGAAGATCATCGAGACGATGGGCAGCCGAATCACCAAGCTCAGCCAGCATCAGGGCTTCAGCGCATCGATGGGCGGGTCGATCGTGCTGTTCGCCGCGAGCCTGCTCGGGATCCCGGTATCGACCACCCACACCATCACCGGATCGATCATTGGCGCCGGCGTAGCGCGGCGCGAGTCGGCGGTTCGTTGGGGCGTCGCCCGCAACGTCGTCACCGCCTGGCTGATCACCATTCCCGCTTCGGCCAGCGTCGCGGCGCTGTTCTATTGGCTGACGACTTTCTTTTGATCGAATGGCTCGGCGTGGACAGCGCCTAGAAGGCGACGAACGAAGCGCAGGCCGACTGCCGAGATAGGTCGCCCCGTCCGACAGGCCAGCCGGGCAGCCGGGCCTTGCGGGCGCCCTTGACCCGCTCCATATCCCTGAGAAGAAAATCGGGCTGGAAGGCGCGTTAACGCATCCTGCAGTTTGATTGTGCGATAAACCGGGCTAGCATGGCCGTTCGGCCGCCCCTTTGGCTCAAGCGATTTCGGGGGCGCGAGGTGAGACGCGAGAGGCGATTAGGGACTTTATGACCAAGCTTTCCGGCGGCGGCGACAGCAAGAGCACGCTTTACTGCTCCTTCTGCGGCAAATCGCAGCATGAGGTGCGCAAGCTCATTGCCGGGCCGACGGTGTTCATCTGTGATGAATGCGTCGAGCTGTGCAACGACATCATCCGCGAGGAAACCAAGTCGGCGCTGGTCAAGACCCGCGACGGGGTTCCGACTCCCGGCGAAATCTACAAGGTGCTTGACGATTATGTGATCGGCCAGAACCGCGCCAAGCGCGTCCTTTCGGTCGCCGTGCATAATCATTACAAGCGCCTCAATCATGGCTCCAAGAGCGGCAACGATGTCGAGCTCGCCAAGTCGAACATATTGCTGATCGGTCCGACCGGCTGCGGCAAGACCTTGCTCGCCCAGACGCTGGCGCGGATCCTCGACGTGCCGTTCACCATGGCCGACGCCACCACGCTGACCGAGGCCGGCTATGTCGGCGAAGATGTCGAGAACATCA
>JALYQH010000111.1 GCA_030855945.1 Pseudomonadota bacterium
GTGCGGCTTGACCTGCTTGACGAGGTCTAAGTTGACAATGGTCGAGCGGTGGACTCGCTGGAAGCGGCGCGGGTCGAGACGCTTTTCCAAATCCTTCATCGTCTCGCGCAGGATCAGCGTATTGTCGCCGGTCTGGATGCACATATAGTCGCCGGCCGCGTCGATTCGCTCGATCGTGTCGACGTCGACTCGGAAGATCTGGCCCTGGTCGCGGATGTTGATCATCTTCTCGAAACGGTTGGCGGCGATGGCGTCGTCGCCTGTCTCCTCGGCATAGGATTCCGCGGCTTCGGGCGCGTGCTCGGCGAGCGCCTCCTTCAATCGTCCGACTTCCTCGGCGCCGCGCTTCTCGGCGAGCCGCTGACGGACCCGGTCGAGCGTCCCCGCCAGCCGGTCCTCGAGCACCGGTTTCTCGAGATAGTCGATCGCCTGCGCCTCGAAGGCGCGCATGGCATGTTCGCGGTAGGCGGTGACGAACACGAACAATGGCGGCTCGACCTCCATCAGCCCCTGGATCACCGAAAAGCCGTCGAAGCCGGGCATCTGAATGTCGAGAAAGACGAGGTCGGGCTTGTGAGTTTTGATCTGGCGGATCGCCTCGCGTCCGTTGGCCGCGGTTGCGACGATTTCGACGTCGTCATGCGCCTCGAGCCGCAGCATCAGCCCCTGCGTCGCGAGGGGCTCGTCATCGACGAGGATCGTACGAATGGTCATTGGCGGTCCTTATCGGAGTCGAGGGGGATTTCGAGGATAACGCTGAACCCCCCCTGTTCGTTCGTTCGCGTCGTGAAGCCGTGCGCCGGGCCATAGGCCTGCATCAGCCGGTCCTGGATATTAGCAAGGCCGACCCCGGTCGAATTGCCCGAGAACAGCCCTACCCCCGATCCCGGACCGCTGTCGGCGACCTCGATCCGCACTGCCTGCCCCTGGCGCCGCGCGGTCAGCCAGATGTCGGCGCCATCCTCCGACGGCGTGACGGCATATTTGATCGCATTTTCGATCAGCGGCTGGAGCAAAAGCGATGGCAATCGCGCCCCGATCGTTTCGGCTTCGATGCGGAAATGCGGGCGCAACCGGTCCTCGAAGCGCATCTTTTCGATCTCAAGATAGAGTTTCAGGGTCTCGACCTCCTGCGCCAGCGTCACTTGCGCGGTCGGCTCATTGGCAAGCGTGTAGCGCAGGAAGGACGACAGCCGGGCCAGCATCGCATTGGCGCGCTCGGTCTGCTTGAGCAGCACCAGCGTCGAAATGCTGTTGAGCGTATTGAACAGGAAATGCGGGTTGAGCTGATAGCGCAGCATCGCCAGCTGCGCCGAGCTCGCCTGGCTTTCGAGCCGCCCGCGCTGGTCGATTTCTTCCTCGAGCAACAAGTAATAATTGATCCCGTAGTACAGTGCCGACCAGGCCGCGAGCAGCGAGAAATCGAGGATGATCGCCCCGAGGAATTCGACGCCGACCGGGCGGGCGTCCGGGCGGACGAAGGTCGAGAAGCTCCACGTCTCGATGAACGAAAAAGCCGCGGAGGCAAGCACTACCGTCGCCAGGCTGATCAGCACCGTCCACAGCGAGCGCATCACGATCAGCCGCCGATAAAGCGAGGCCATTAGCAGCGTCACCGAGTAACCGGTGGCGGTCAGCAGCAGCGTGTGGATGACGAACATCCAGCCCATAGAATTGGCGATGCCGGACAGCGAGCGGAGGATGAAATAACCGGTCCATCCGGCCGACTGGAGCACCCAGAAGGCACGATTTTTGTCGCCGAAGAAGGGTCCGTCGAGCCCGACCCCGCGCAGGATCGGCCGGGCCGGACCCTTGGGCCGGCGCGGCAGAGGCGACGCGGAGGCGAGCGGCGTCGCGCCGGCCATCGGTTCGCTCGCCATTAGCCCTGCATCCTGTCGCGCATCAGACGCATATAGGTGAACGGGCAACGAAGCCCAAGGGCGCGCGGTCGGGGGTTGGCGAGCGGCGGGCTACGGGCTTAGAGTGGCGCAATGGACCAGCTAACCGACCCCGCCCAGGCAACCTTCCGCAGCATGGATAAGGCAACGCCGCAGGACTGGCAGGCGATCGGCTCGCACTTTGGCCCGTTCGTTGGCGGACTGGCCGACCGGGTGCTGACGCACCTGAGGCTGCTCGATGGAGATTATGGCGGCTTCCCGATCGACCGGCTCCAGCACAGCCTGCAGACCGCGACCCGCGCCCACCGAGCCGGCGAGGATGAAGCCTATGTCGTGATGGCGCTGCTGCACGACATTGGCGACACACTCGGCAGCTATAATCATCCCGACATCGCCGCTGCGATCCTGCGACCATTCGTCGACGCCCGGCTTCATTGGATGTGCCAGAATCACGGCATCTTCCAAGGCTATTATTTCTTCCATTACCTCGGGCTAGACCGCAACATGCGCGAAGGGCTGCGCGGTCACGAGCATTTCGAAGACACTGCGCGCTTCTGCGAGCAATATGACCAGAGCGCTTTCGATGCCTCCTACGACAGTGCCCCGCTCGACTTTTTCGAGCCGATGGTCCGGCGTTTGTTTGCGCGGCCCGTCAACAGTATCTACCTCGGCATCGCCGAATCCGGTTGAGGAGTTGTCTTTGCGTATCCGTCCGCTGATCGTCGTCGCCGCCGCGCTGTTTCTAGCCGCCTGCCGCGCCGAAGATGCACCCGCCCCGGCCGCGGGCGAAGCGCCGATGGTGGCGCCGGTGCTCGGCACGGCCGACGCGGTCGATGTCCACAGCTACGCCAAGCCATTGGAAGCGCGAGTCACCCATGTCGCGCTTGACCTCGAGGTCGATTTCGCCGCCAAGCGGGTCGGCGGCACCGCCACGCTCGACCTCCAAGCCAAGCCCGGCGCCAGCGAGATCACCCTCGACAATAAGGGGCTCGAGATCGAGGCGATCACTACCGCCGAGGGCAAGCCGCTGCCCTTCAAGGTCGGCGCGGTCGACGACATCCTGGGCGCGCCGCTGACCATCCAGATCGGCGACGCCCGCAAGATCAAAGTCCGCTACAAATCCGCCCCGGACAGCGGCGCGTTGCAGTGGCTCGAGCCCCAGCAGACGGCCGGCAAGAAGCATCCCTATCTGCTCAGCCAGGGCCAGGCGATCGAGAATCGAAGCTGGATCCCGACCCAGGATTCGCCCGGTGTGCGCCAGACTTGGGAAGCGAAGATCCGCGTCCCGAAAGCACTCACTGCGGTGATGAGCGCGCCGCGCGCCGGGGAGCCGGTGATGAGTGACGGCAATCGCATTTTCTCGTTCAAGATGGACAAGCCCGTCGCGCCCTATCTGATCGCGATCGCTGTCGGCGACATCGCCTTTCGCGAGCTTGGCCCGCGCACCGGTGTGTGGACCGAGCCATCCGTGCTCGACAAGGCGGCGGCCGAGCTGGCCGATACCGAAAAGATGGTCACCGCCGCCGAGGCCCTGTTCGGGCCTTACCCGTGGGGCCGCTACGACATGCTTGTGCTGCCGCCGTCCTTCCCGTTCGGGGGCATGGAAAACCCCAACATGACCTTCCTGACCCCCACGTTCATTGCGGGCGACAAGAGCCTCGTCAGCCTGATCGCGCATGAGCTGGCCCACAGCTGGTCGGGCAATCTCGCGACCAATGCCACTTGGGCCGATTTCTGGCTCAACGAGGGCATGACGACCTACGCCACCACCCGCATCATCGAGGCGGTCTATGGGCCCAAGGTGGCGGCGCAGCAGATCGCGCTCGGCTTCGACGCGATGAACGATGCCATCGCGGAGAATGGCGGGGCCAGCGGGGCGGACACCAGGCTGCATCTCGACCTAAGCGGGCGCAGCCCCGACGACGGGCTGACCGACATCGCTTATGAGAAAGGCGCTGCATTCCTGCGCACGATCGAGCAAATCGTCGGCCGCGAGCGGTTCGACGCCTGGCTGAAGGGGTGGTTCGAGCGCCATGAGTTCGAGCCCGTGACGAGCTCGATCTTCCTCGCCGACATCCGTGAGCATCTCGTTAAGACCGACAAGGCCCTGGAGGCTAGGCTGATGCTCGACAAATGGGTTTATCAGCCCGGCGTACCGTCCAACGTCGCCAAGCCCGACCCGGCCGCGTTCGCCGAGGTCGATTCCGCGGTGACCGCGTTCAAATCCGGCAGCCAGCCGGCAACGGCCCTGTGGAATCGCTGGACGACCGACGAGAAATTGCGCTTCCTGACCCGTATTGATGAGACTCAGTCAAAGGAGCTCCTGGCCTCACTCGACCGCGCCTTCAACCTCTCGCGCGCCGGCAATAATGAACTGCGCTTCGCCTTCCTCAAGCTGGCGGTCGAAAATCGTTACGATCCCGCGATCCCGGCGCTCGAACAGTTTCTGACGTTCCAGGGACGGCGCAAGTTCGTGGCGCCGCTGATTACCGCGCTGGCTGAGGACAAGGTGTGGGGCCGGCCGATCGCGGTTCGAGTCTATCGACGAACCCGTCCGCTCTATCATCCCGTGACGACTCGCACGCTAGACGAACTGGGTCTGATCCCGCTGCCCGCACCGACACCTTTAACCGCGAAGTAACGCTCTTTGGGGTAGGGAAGCTCGTCAACAGTGGATGAGCGAATGTACGAAGCCCCCGACCGTTACAAGCGCATGATTTCGGCCCGGCTTCCGGGTGGCGAATCGCTTGGCTTATCGCATTCGCCGGCCGCGAACGACGATATGAGCACTCCGCTGCGCGATACGCAGCTGATCGCCAGAGCCCAGTTGTCCGCTTTTTTCGCAGCCGCCAACGCGGTCGCCGCTTTGCTCGTGGCGACTACGCTGATCAATCATGTTTCGCTCGCCATCCTCGCCAGCTGGGCGGGCGCGGTTGCGATCGTCAACCTAGGCGCGATGCACCTCGCCCGAACCCAGGCGATTACCCATGTCGGACGATCCGGCCGCAAGGTCCCCCAGTGGCAGATGGTCGGCGAAGTCGTCGGCCGGGCGCTTCTGTTCCTGTCGCTCCCCGTGGCCAGCTTCGGCTCGCTCGATGGCAGTCTTCAGGTAATTGTCGCCTCGCTGCTCGCCGGCCTCGGCATCGCCGCGCTCGGGCTGGTGGTCGTGCCGGCCTGCGTCAGCGCGTGGATGTCATGCTTCGTCGCCGCGCTCAGCACGATCCTGTTGCTCTCGCGCGACACCGTGCCGCTCGGCCACATGCTGTCGATCCTCTTCACGCTCGGAGTGGCGGTGTTCGGCGTGGTAACGGTGGCGCGCTGGGCGTTCGGCCAGCTCAAGACCAACGCCGACGTCGGCTCGCAGTCCGAAAGCGCGAGCCTTTTGCTTCAGGAATAT
>JALYQH010000119.1 GCA_030855945.1 Pseudomonadota bacterium
GCGCAAGCTATGCCCCGGCACGTCGACCCCGTCACGCAAGGCATCGGTGCCGAGCAGCGAGGCGGCCGGATCGTCGCGGAAGATATCGACCAACGTCCCGGTATCGATCGGGTCGACATGCTGGGCAAGCAAAGGCAGGCCGGCCCGCGCCAGCCGGTCGGCGATCCGGGCGTGGACCGCGCGAAGCCGCTGGATCGCGGTGAACAGCCCGAGCGTCCCGCCGCCCGCAGCCTCGATCAGCCTGGCATAAGCCCCGGCCAGCGCGGCGATGTCGTTCCGCCCGATGTCGGTGACGATCAGCACTTCGGCCTGGCGGGCATAGTCGAACGGGCTCGCCGCCTCGAAATGCCGGGTCGCGTTCGGCAGATGCGCCGCACCGGTGCGCGCCTCCGCGCTTGGCCAACCTTCGGCCCCGCGCAGCGTCGCCGAAGTGACCAGTACCCCATGCGCGGGCTCGAGCACCGCGCGCGCCAGCGGCTTGGTCGGGTCGAGCCAGTGACGGCGCAGCCCTACGTCATATTCGCGCCCCTCAACCCGCTCGATCGCCAGCCAGTCGACGAAGTCGGGATCGGCCAGCCCGCCGACGCGCCCGAGCAGCGCGATCCACGCAGCCAGCGTCTCGCGCCGCCACATCAGCCCGCTGATCGCGCCCTCGACCCGCGCCCGGGCCTGGCTGTCGAGCCAATCGGGCGCATCCTCCAGGATCGCCTCGAGCCGCCTGGTCAGCGCGGCAAGCGGCTTGGCCAGTGCCTCCAGCGATTCCATCGCCGCGGCAGCCGCCGAGATCAGGCTTCCATCGGGCTCGGCCAGCTCTGTCTCCAGCCCATAGCCCGCCTCCTGCGCCTTCGACCGCGCGTAGACCGTGCCGCGAACCTGATAGAGCAGTTTTTCGACTGCCCCGAACGGGTCGCCCTCAGCCAGGCGCTGCAACCAGCCGTCGGTCGGCAGCGCCCGTGCCGCCTCGACCGCGGCGTCGAGCGCCTGATTGCCGGCTTCGTCGTACGAGCATACGTCGAGCAACCGCGCCGCAAGCCCCCGCCTTCGCCCGCGCGCCTTGCCCTCGGGCCCGACGATCCACCGCCGCATCTCGATCGCTTCCTGCCCGGTCAGCGCGGCGGAGAAGGTCGAATCCGCGGCATCGAACAGATGGTGGCCCTCGTCGAACACGATCCGCGTCGGCGCCTCCGGACGGCCGCGCGCGGCATTTACCATCACCAGCGCATGGTTGGCGATGACCAGGTCCGCCTCGCGCCCGGCCCGCTCGGCGCGCTCGATGAAGCATTTTCGGTAATGCGGGCAGCCGGCATAGACGCATTCGCCCCGCCGGTCGGTCAGCGCGGCGGCACCCGCCCGCCGGAACAGGCTCGGCAGCCAGCCGGGCAGGTCGCCGCCGACCATGTCGCCGTCCTTGCTATATGCCGCCCAGCGCCCGACGAGTTGTGCCAATATCGCCGCCCGCCCGGCGAAAGCCCCCTGCATCGCATCCTCGAGGTTGAGCAGGCACAGGTAATTTTCGCGGCCCTTGCGGATGACGATCCGCTTCTTGCGCTCATCCGGATCGGCGACGATCCGCGCGCTCTCGGCATCAAGTTGTCGCTGCAACGCCTTGGTGAAGGTCGACACCCACACCGTCCCGCCGGCGCGCTCGGCCCACAGCGATGCGGGCGCGAGGTAAGCGAGCGTCTTGCCAATCCCGGTCCCGGCCTCGGCGAGCAGCATGTTCGGCTCGCCCGGTGCCTTGCGCGGCGCGAAGATCGCTGCCGCCTCCCCCGCCATCGCCCGCTGCCCCTCGCGCGGTTCCGCTCCAACTCCGGTCAGTGCGGCAAGCCGCTCCTGGGCGTCGCCGGCAGGGACCGAAAGGGTGCGCGGCGGCGGCCGTTCGGCGCACTCCTCCCATTGCGGCAGGCGCGAGAATAGCATCCGCTCGCCGCGCTCGGGCTGGGCGATCCGCTGCCCGACGAACGGCGCCCAGCTCCAGCCGAGCCGGTAGAGCGTCGCGTTCGAGGTCCACGCCCCCTCGCGCTCGAGCCAACCCGCATTGCCCAAGCGCGCCAACAACGCCTCGGCAATCGCGATCAGCGCCGCCGCCGCCTCGCTCTCTCCGACGGGCGGCTCGATCCCCACCCCACGCGCCATGCCCGCCACCGTCGGCACCGCGAAGCGCGCCGGATGGATGAAGGCGAACAGCTCGAGCAGGTCGAGCCCCGACACGTCGGGCGTTCCAAGCCGCTGCCCGACCAGCGGCGCGTTGAGCAGGATGTGCGGCGTGTCGGCAAGCCGCGAAATCGCCTCGCCGCGAGTCGCCTCGCGCACCTCCCCAGCCGCCGAAATCCAGATGCCGGCGTGGGTTGCATGAAGCGACGGAAGGGGCAAAGGAGCGGCCACGCCAAAGCTTTGGCCATGCCGGAACGAAAGGGCAACAGTTGAGCGACGACGCGATCCGGAATGCCGCCATGACGAGCAAGGCCTGGCCCTATGAGGAAGCGCGCAAGCTCATCAAGCGCTGGAGCGTTGACGGCAAATTTGGCGGCAAGCCCGACGGCGAGCCGATGTTGTTCGAAACCGGCTACGGTCCCTCGGGCCTGCCGCACATCGGCACCTTCAACGAAGTGCTGCGCACGACGATGGTGCGCCGCGCCTATGAGGAACTGACCGGCCTGCCGACCCGACTGATCGCATTCAGCGACGACATGGACGGCCTTCGCAAGGTGCCCGACAACATCCCCAATGGAGAGATGCTCGCGGAGCACCTCGGCAAGCCGCTGACCCAGGTCCCCGACCCGTTCGGCACGCACGACAGCTTCGCCGCGCACAATAACGCGATGCTGCGCCGCTTCCTCGACCGCTTCGGCTTCGAATATGAATTCGTCTCCTCGACCGAAGCCTATGCCGGCGGCCGCTTCGACGAGGCGCTCCGCCAGGTCCTGCGTCAATGGGACGGCATCCTCGGCGTGATGCTCCCAACCTTGGGCGAAGAACGCCGCCAGACCTATTCACCGGTCCTGCCCGTCTCGCCGATCAGCGGCCGCGTGCTCCAGGTGCCGGTCACCGTGATCGATGCCGACGCCGGCACCATCGCCTTCACCGACGAAGATGGCAGCCGCGTCGAACAGTCCGCGCTCGGCGGCAAGGCGAAGCTGCAATGGAAGGTCGACTGGGCGATGCGCTGGGTCGCGCTCGGCATCGACTATGAAATGTCGGGGAAGGACCTCATCGACTCGACCATCCAGTCGGGCAAAATCGCGCGCATCCTCGGCGCCCGGCCGCCCGAGGGCTTCAACTATGAGATGTTCCTCGACGAGAAGGGAGAGAAGATCTCCAAGTCGAAGGGCAACGGCCTCAGCCTCGAGCAATGGCTGACCTACGGCAGCGAGGAGAGCCTCGCCTTCTTCGCCTACCGCGAACCACGCAAGGCCAAGAGCCTGCACATCGGCGTCATCCCCCGCGCGGTCGACGAATATTATACATTCCGAGGCAATTATGCGGGTCAGGCGATCGAGCAGAAGCTCGGCAATCCGGTTCACCATATCCACGGCGGCACGGTGCCTACCGAGGGCCTGCCGCTCTCTTACGGCCTGCTTCTTAACCTCGCCTCGCTGCCGGGCGTTGGCGACAAGGCGACGGCGTGGAAGTTCGTCCAGCGCTACGCTCCGGAAACATCGCCCGAAACGCATCCCGAACTCGACAACCTCATCGGCCTAGCGGTCAATTACGCCCGCGACTATGTCGCCCCCACGCTCCGGCGCCGCGCGCCGGTCGCGCACGAGATGGATGCGCTAAAGGACCTCGACGCCGAACTCGCCAAGGTCGCCGCCGACACGCCCGGCGACGAAATCCAGAACATCGTCTTCGAAATCGGCAAGCGCCACCCGTTCGAAAGCCTGCGCCACTGGTTCCAGGCACTCTACGAAACCCTGCTCGGCAGCTCGCAAGGCCCCCGAATGGGCAGCTTCATCGCTCTCTACGGCGTGGAGAATTCGCGCAAGCTGATCGCCCAAGCACTGTCGGCGGCGCAATCTTAGCGTCGTCCGCTTTCGACCCATTGCGGACGTTCGGCCGGGCGCATACGCTGACCTATGGGCTCTGAAATCATAGTTTTTGCGGGGATAAGCTGTCGGCTGACGGTGGGCGCTACATTGGCCCTTTGCCACGCCGCTAGAGACCGATTTCCCCCTATGGTCGGCGGATTGCTTGTTCCCGCCTCGCTAATCCTGTGGAGCGTTTTCGATCTTTTCTTTATTACGGGTTCGAGGTTGATGGCCCTCCACCCGGCATGCTTATTATCGGCTGGTTTATGATGGTCGTGATAGCGACCGCATGGTCGATTTTAGTGAGCGTCCTGACGGCGCGGTTATGCAGGAAGCGACGTGCTTAATCGCGAGATCAAATGCGAACGTCTGCTTTCCACCCTCAGCACATCAAGCAGATGTCGCACCATCGCTTGCGCGATAGGATTTCGTCTGCTTCGAAGGGTGCGCGGCCCGCCGCTCGCTCTTTGACATGCTGGATCCTGAATCTGAGAAAACCTGCTCGTCAGTGCGACCATTGGGACCATTCGCGGAAATGAAGTGATCCATCAACTTCATCAACTTCTCGCCTCAAGATAAAGGGACGGGAGCCTGGCCTTCCGCCCTCCAGCGACTGCTCTAGGTAGGACTCATGCCCCGCTTCCAACCCGCCCTCGCCTTCATCTTCGTCACGGCGGGCAACCGAGCCGCCGGCTTCGGCGCGCGTCAGATCCCGGGGACCGAGGCCGGCGCCTCGCGCCGCGACGTCACTTCCTCCGGCTTTGGCCCGTGCTGCAGCGCCAGTGCTTCGGCTTGCGGCCGCGCGATTCCGCTGCGCACCAGCGCCTCCGTCAGCGCATCCTTCGCCGGGACTGTGATGTCGGGGGCGATGCCAAAATAGTCCCAACCCTTGTTGGTGTCTGGATCGAAGGTCCGACCGACCGCTACGAACGTGCGGAAGCCCCCCGGAAAATTCTCGAAACCCCCGAAATTGCCTGCGCCCAAAGTGGTTTCACCAATCACGGTCGCGCGCTTGGTGCGGCGCAGCGACAGGACAAGGTGCTCGGCAGCCGAGGCGCTGCGGCCCGAGGCGAGGACGAACACCTTCGCATCGGCGAGGGGCGAGCCATGCGCGGGAGTGACGAAATGTTCGCTCCTCACGACGCCCGGCGGCGACACCGCCACGCCTCGGACAGCGGGACCTTCGCCCGGAGAGGGCACGCCCTCGCGGCGGTCGAGGCCGAGCAGCACTGTTTCCTTGTCGAACAGATAAGGGAATATGACGTCCATTTCACTGAGGCCGCCGCCGATATGCGTGCGTGCGTCGATGATCACCGTCTTCGCATCGCGATTTGCGGCGAAGAACTTCTGGATCGCCGCCAATTTATCGGGCTGTCCGGTGAACACGCCATAGCGGACATAGGCGACGTTCCCGGGCAGCCGCACCTGGGCCTGGATCGCATCGGGCATCTTCCCCCGCCCGCCGCCGCCCGGTCCGCCGGGCCCGCCCGCTTTTTCCGGCGCGGGGACGAGACGGAGATGACCGTCGAAGGCGACCGCGCGCAGGTCAGCGTTGACGCGCTCGGCGAAGGCGCGATTATCAGCGATCGCGGAATAGCGGCCGGCAGCCATATTGGCGCGCAGCATGGCGGCATATTTCTTGGCCACGTCCGGGAAGACGTAGCGCTCTTCCAAAGTATCGGCGAGCTTGGTCACCGTCGCGTCGCGGCTATCGCGCAATGACGACGCGGTCCGGGCCGGGACGGGGGCGGCCTGCGTCGAGGCGGCAGCCTCGGGAACGGCCGCGACCAAGGCGAACGCTGCTGCAATCGCCAGCAGGTTTGAATCACGATTGGAACGCACGTTGGGAATCCTCTTAAACCCTCGAAACCGAGTCCAAAAAGGCGCCGTTTTCCTGTCCAGCGGATGAACGGTTGGAGGCTCGGCCCGAGATTTCCGCTTTCGTGCAAATGCTCATGGTGTTCGTGCCAAAATCTGGCACAAGTGCCCGAATGCTCGACGATTTCGACACCGCGCTTTTGGATATCGTGCAACGCGACAACGGCCGTACGGCTGAGTCGCTTTCCCGCGACGTCGCGCTTTCGCCGTCGGCGATCGCTCGCCGCTTACGGCGCCTGCGTTCCGACGGATGGATCGCGCGAACTATCGCGTTGCTGTCACCACGAGTGAACGAACGGCGTTTATGCGCGGCCGTCCACGTCCAGCTCGCCGAACATGCCGACGAGCGCGGCAAGGCTGCACTCATCGAGCGCATTGCCGCGACCGAGCAAATCCAATTCTGCTACGAACTGGCCGGCGTGCAGGATCTCCTGCTGCTGTTCAACTGCGGCGATATGGAGGAGTATAATCGCGTTGCGGAGTCGGTGCTCGCCGCCGACTCTGCGGTGCGGCGGTTCGAGACCAGCATCGTCAAGAGACAGCTGAAGTTTGCGCCCTTCGTGCGATTGAAAGCCCGCTGATCGGCCTCAGCCCGCTTGTCTACTCACGATCCATCGATCGATCTTCGCCTCCAGCACCGGCAGCGGCAGGGCGCCGGTCATCAGCACCTGGGCGTGGAAATCCTTGATGTCGAACTTCGCCCCAAGCTCGACCTCCGCCTTCTTGCGCAGCCGCTGGATGGTCAGCGCGCCGATCTTATAGGCCAGCGCCTGGCCGGGAATGGCGATATAGCGCTCGACCTCGGCGGTGACGTCGGTCTTGCCCATATTGCTGTGGCTCAGCATATAATCGATCGCCTGCTCGCGCGACCAACCCTTCGAGTGAAGGCCGGTGTCGACCACCAGCCGCATCGCGCGCAGCATCTCGTCCGACAGGGTTCCGAAGCGCTGATACGGGTCCGCGAACACGCCCATTTCATAGCCCAAAGTCTCGGCATAAAGCGCCCACCCCTCGACGAAGGCGGTGTTGCCGCCGAACCGCAGGAAAGCGGGCAGCGCTTCATTCTCCTGCGCCAGGCTAATCTGGAAATGATGCCCCGGGGCGCCTTCGTGGAGGTATAGCGTGGTGATCCCCGGCGTGGTCCGCGAGGGCAGGTCGTAGGCGTTGAAATAGAAGACGCCGGGCCGCGACCCGTCGGGCGTGCCTTGCTCATAGCTTCCGCCGGCCTGGAATTTCTCGATCGTCGGATCGTAGGGACGGATCTCGAGCCGGGTCTTGGGGATGGTCGAGAAATAGGCGGGCAGCTTAGCGTCGACCGTCTTGCCGATCGCATAATAGCTCTTGGCGAGGGCTTCGCGGCTCTCCGGCTGGAAGCGCTTGTCGGTCCGGAGATAGTCGAAGAATTGCGCGAGATTGCCGGCGAAGTCGACCTCGCTGCGCACCTTTTCCATCTCGGCGGTGATCCGCGCGACCTCGGCGAGCCCGAGCTGGTGGATCTCCTCGGGCGCCATGTCGACCGTCGTGTTCGACGCGATCAGGTTGCGATAAACCCGGTCGCCGCCCTTCATCGCCGACAGGCCGACCTCGGCGCGCGCCGCCGCGAGATAATCGGATTTGAGATAGTCGCGCATCCGGCGAAACGCCGGGTACAGCTCGTCGCTGATCATCGCCCGATACTGTGCCGCCAGCCGCGTCCGGTCGGCCGCACCGATGGCGTCGGGAAATTGCTTGATCGGCGCGTAGAACGCAGATTGTTCGACCGACTGGGCGAGCTGGGTGTCGAACTGATCGATCATGTTGCGGACCGTCAGCTTGGTCTCGACCACCCCCGCCGCTTGCCCCTCGCGAAAGCGGGCGATGGCAGCGTCAAGGTAGCGTGCATAACCGGCGTGGCGCTTAAGCGCATTCTCATAGTCGGCAATCGTCGCGAACGGCGCCGCGCCCTTGCCGCTGGACAGCGTCGGATAATATCCCTGAAGACCCGAAAAATGATTGATCGGGCGGACG
>JALYQH010000305.1 GCA_030855945.1 Pseudomonadota bacterium
CTTTTGAACCAGGCGTTGAGGGCGTCCCAGTCCCACTTGCCCGGCTTGTCCTTGAGCGCGTCCGAATAAGCGAAGCCCGGGTGGGCGGCATGGACCGCACCGACCACGCCCCACAGATTAGGACCGAGCGCATTGGCGCCGCCCTGGTCGACGTTGTGGCAGGCGGCGCACTTCTTGAACACTTGCTCGCCCTTGGCGGCGTCGGCGGTGGCGAGATAGAAAGCGACCGGCTTCTCGGCTTCGGACTCCCCTTCGCCTTCGAGGACTACGCCTTCGATCGGATAGCCCATCGCTTCCGGGCGCTCGGCATGGAAAATCTCGCCGCTCACGATCGATGCGCCAAGGGCAATGATGCCCGCGAATAGGACCCAGCCGGCGATGGTGTTCTTATGGTCTTGCATGAAACCCCGTGCGGCCTTGCCGATGATGATTGCATATCGTGCAGCGCCTTTAAGGCGGCGAACCCCTTACTTCAAGCCGCCGAGCCAGCGCTCCAGCAGCGTTCGCGCGATGGCGAAGCGCGGCGGCGGCAGGAAAGCGGAGGCGGGATTGCCGGCGAGCGCCGCGGCGACCTCGGCGCGGCTGAACCAGCGCGCGTCGTCGAGCTCGGCCGTGTCGATGACCAGCGAGTCCGAGGTGGCTGTCGCATGCGCGCCGATCATTAGCGACGACGGGAAGGGCCATGGCTGGCTGGCGAGGTAGGTAACCTCGGTGACGCGGATGCCGGCCTCCTCGAACAGCTCGCGCGCGACCGCCGCCTCGATCGTTTCGCCGGGCTCGACGAAGCCGGCGAGCGCCGAATAGCGGCTCGGCGGATAGTGCGGCTGGCGCCCGAGCAGCAAGTGGTCGTCATAGGTGGCGAGCATGATCACGACCGGGTCGGCGCGCGGATAATGTTCGGCGCCGCACGAGCCGCACGCCCGCGACCAGCCGCCGCGGTTGGGCTGCGTGGCTGCCCCGCATACCGAGCAAAAGCAATGGCGGCGGTGCCAATTGGCGAGGCTCAGCGCGGCGGCGAACAACGGCGCGTCGCCCTTGTTGATTAGGCCGAGCAGTGCGAGATGGGCGCGAGGATCGGCCGGCGCGGCGCCGTCGGGAAGGAATGAAAAACGCGGCGCGTCGCCGTCGAGTCCGAGGAACAGCGGCGGTTCGCCTTCGACTGCTTCCCACGCCAATCGGCCACCGTCGTCCAGCGCCGGAGCGTCTTCGGCCCAGCGGAGCTGACGTGCATCGGCTCTCGCCGCGAGCGCGGCAATCGCCTCGGGCTGGCAGCGCAGCGCGTCAGCGCGGTCGAGCCCGCCGCCGGAGAAGAACGGGTCAGGCGGCAAGCATTTCCCTCCGGGCGAGCACCGCCTCGGCGGCGCGTCGGTAAAGCGTCGGCAGGCCGGCCTCGGCAAGCCGGTCAAGCGGCTGCCACCAGCCTTCACCCGGAGGCGGCTTGGCTTGCGCGACGAGATGTAAGTCGAGCGTGAAATGGGTAAAGCCGTGGGCGACGGTGGCGATGGTCGGCGCGGCGGGCGAATAATCTCCCCATTCCGGGCCGGGCAGCGCCGCCATTCCGCCGAGCAGTCCGCGTTCGGGCCGGCGGACCAGCCACACCGCGCCGCTTTGCTCGATCCACCAGGCGAGGCCGTGGCGATGCGGGCGCTCGCGCTTCTCCTTCGGTGCGGGATAGGCTTCGGGATTGCCGCTTGCATACGCCGCGCAGTCGGAGGCGAGCGGGCAGGCGGCGCAATCGGGCCGCTTCGGGCGGCAAATGATTGCGCCGAGGTCCATCATCGCCTGCGCGAAATCGCCGGGGCGGTGGGCCGGTGTCAGCGCTTCGGCGAGCGCGCGGATCTCGGCTCTGGCCAGCGCGACTGGGCGCTCGATCGCGTGAAGCCGGGCGACGACCCGCTCGACATTGGTGTCGACCACGGTGGCGCGCTGACCGAACGCGATCGCGGCAATGGCGGCGGCGGTGTAGGCGCCGAGTCCGGGAAGCCCTCGCAACTCGGCCTCGGTGCGCGGAAAACCGCCGCGGGAAGCTACTTCGCGGGCACAGGCGATGAGATTACGGGCGCGGGCGTAATAGCCAAGCCCGGCCCACTCACTCAGAACCTCCTCGGGCGGCGCGGCGGCGAGCGCGTCGATCGTCGGCCAGCGCGTCAGGAAGCGGCGGAAGCGCGGCACCACCGTCGCGACCGTCGTCTGCTGGAGCATCACTTCGGACAGCCACACGATGTAGGGATCGGGCGGCGGCGCGCCGGACGGGCTGCGCCACGGCAGGGCGCGAGAATGACGGTCGTAATGATCGAGGAGCCGCGTCGCGGCACTGGCGGGCATCAAAACCCTATGGCATGGTCCGCCGCGATGGCGAAGTCCCCGCGTTCCGATTCACAACAAGACGCTCCCCGCCGCGGCCATGCCCGCGCGGCCGGCGATCTCGTCAGCGACATTGCCGGCACCACCTTCAAGCGCTTCGGTTTCGTCCAAGGCGCGGTGGTCAGCCGCTGGGCGGAAATCGTCGGCGAGCGCTATGCCAAGGTGTCGACCCCCGAATCGGTGCGCTTCCCGCAGGGCAAGAAATCGGGCGGGACGCTGACCCTGACTGTGGTCGGCGCGCATGCTCCGTTGATGCAGCATCTGACGCCGCTGATCGTCGAGC
>JALYQH010000184.1 GCA_030855945.1 Pseudomonadota bacterium
ACAACCCCCGTCAGGCCGCCGATCGGGACCACGCAAAAGGTTGCGCGTCCTTAACGACGTCTAAGCGTCCATTAACCATGCAAGATGTGACGGCAAAAGGTTAATAGCGCGTAAAGCTTGGTAAACAGGAAGCGATGTGGCGTTCGTGCATCACTGCTTACTCGAACCGAAACTCCGTTCGTCCCGAGCGAAGTCCAGGGGCGCCTGAGAGATGAGGGCGCCAACGCACCTCGACTTCGCTCGGCACGAACGGGAGAGGGAGCAGTGATGCACGAACGCCACATCGCCTCCTGTTTACCAAGCTTTACGCACTATTAACCTTTTGCCGTCACATCTTGCATGGTTAATGGACGCTTAGACGTCGTTAAGGACGCGCAACCTTTTGCGTGGTCCCGATCGGCGGCCTGACGGGGGTTGTGACAATGCGGGTATTGCTGATCGAAGACGAAGCGACCATCGCCAAGAGCATCGAGCTGATGCTGGGAACGGAGGGCTTCAACGTCTACACCACCGATCTGGGCGAAGAGGGCCTCGATCTGGGCAAGCTCTACGACTACGACATCATCCTGCTCGATCTCAACTTGCCCGACATGCACGGCTATGACGTGCTCAAGAAATTGCGCACCGCCAAGATCGGCACGCCGGTGCTGATCCTGTCCGGCCTCAACGAGATGGACAGCAAGGTCCGCGCGCTGGGTTTCGGCGCCGACGATTATGTCACCAAGCCGTTCCACCGCGACGAATTGGTCGCGCGCATCCACGCCATCGTCCGCCGTTCCAAGGGGCACAGTCAGTCGGTCATCCGCACCGGCAAATTGGCGGTCAACCTTGACGCCAAAACGGTCGAAGTCGACGGCAGCCGCGTCCATCTGACCGGCAAGGAATATGCGATGCTCGAGCTGCTCAGCTTGCGCAAAGGCACCACGCTGACCAAGGAAATGTTCCTCAACCATTTGTACGGCGGGATGGACGAGCCCGAGCTCAAAATCATCGACGTGTTCATCTGCAAGCTGCGCAAGAAGCTGAGCCTCGCGTGCAACGGCGACAATTATATCGAGACCGTGTGGGGCCGCGGCTATGTGCTTCGCGACGTCGACAGCGATGTCGCCGCGCCGGACGTGGCGGCGGTCGCCTAAGCTTTTCAAATACCGGGGGACTGGAGACGGCGGGGCGGAAACGCTCCGCCGTTTTCGTGCGTAACGCGACGCGACGCATCAGATATGTCCAAGACTATTTCCAGAAAACCAACTTAAGTTATTCGCAACGGTGCGCAATACCGTCATCGGATGCCAGCCGGGGGCGGTCTTGCGGAGTTCGCTCATGGACTATGTCAGTCTCGACCCCAGCCGGCGGCAGGCGCTGCGGATGATGTCCGCCGGCCTGATGGGCGCCGGGCTCACCGGCTGCGCCGACCTTATTCCCCAAGGCATCGGGCTTGCATTACTCCCCAATCCGCTGACCGATCCGGCGGTCTATAATTTCGCGCTCAATCTCGAATATCTCGAGGCCGAATTCTACCGCCGCGGAGTCTATGGAACGGGCCTTCCCGCCGAGCTGATCGGTCCCAATCCCGGCCCGGTGCTGGGCGGCCGCCGAGTTCAGTTCCGCACGCCTTGGATCGCCGAGATGTTCGCCGAGATCACCGAGGATGAGACCAACCATGTCCGGTTCATCCGCCAAACCATTTCCTCCTCTCCCCTGATCGAGATCAACCGCCCGGCGATCGACCTCCAGACCAGCTTCCGCATGCTCGGAGTCCAGGCGGGTCTCGGTCTGAACTTCGATCCGTTCGCGGATGAGGAATCCTATATCCTCGGCGCCTTCATCTTCGAGGATGTCGGAGTGACCGCCTATGCCGGCGGCGCCGACCTGCTCGCCGACGACGCCTCGATCGAGGCGGCCGCTGGTATCCTTGCGGTCGAGGCCTATCACGCCGGGGCACTGCGCGCGACGATCGCCGAAATGGGGCCGCGAATGGTCGCCGCCGCCGACGGAATTTCCCGCGCTCGCGCCGCTGCGGAGAGCCCGAACAACGAGCGGCCGAACCGGACCAGTGTGCGTACCACAACATCCAAGGAACAGCCGATCGGAGCCGGCGAAATCTTCCCGGGTGAAGTGGTGATTTCTCCAACCGATCCGCAGGGACGAAGCTTCCCCCGGCCCGCCCAGGACGTGCTCAACATCGTGTTCATGAACCCGGACAAGGAAGCGCGGCGCGGCGGCTTCTTCCCCAACGGCGTCCAGGGCGTCGTCCGGCACGCGCGCAATACAGACGCCAGCAGGAGAGCCTGAAATGGAACAGATCGACCAGGACCGGCGCTCATTGTTCGGATTTTCGAACGGCGAGGCGGCGCTTGCAGCGATGGGAGTCGTCGCTGCTTCGGCCGCCTTCCCGCTAAGCGAGGCGGTGGCCCAGCAGGCCGAAGGCGCGACCGACATCGACATCGTCAATTTCCAGCTCAACCTGGAATATCTGGAGACCGATTATTATCTGCGCGGATCGATGGGGATGACCGCCGATCAGGCGCTTGGCGGAATCCAGGGCGCGCCGGTCAAGGGCGGACGCAAGGTCGTTTTCTCCAACCCGATCCGCGAAGGGATGATCAAGAACATCGCCGGCAATGAAATGGCGCATGTGCGCTTCGCCCAGGCCGTAACCGGCGGCAATGCCATCCGCCGGCCGCCGATCGACTTCGATGCGGGTTTCGCGGCGGTGGGTGCCGCCGCGGGAATCCCCGACTTCGACCCGTTCGCCAGCGAGATGGACTTCTTCCTCGGCGGGATGCTGTTCGAGGATGTCGGGATCAGCGTGCTCAAGGGTTCGGCGCGCAAGCTGCGCAGCCTCGCGCTGCGCGAATCGGCGGCGGGGCTGCTCGGTGCCGAGGGCTATCATATGGGCGCGGTGCGTTCGGTAATCTACAAGATGGGTGACCGGTGGCGGAGCCGCGCGGCGGCGATCTCCAACCTCCGCGACCGGCTCGACGGCCCGCAAGATCTCGACCAGCCGCCGGTCAAGGTCGGCAACATGGCCAACATCGCCCCGGCCAACCATAATGGCATCGCATTCGGACGAACCCCGCAGCACGCGCTCAACATCGCTTATGGCAAGCCCGGGCCGGGCGTGATGGCGGGCGGCTTCTTCCCCGAGGGGGTCAACGGCCGAATTCGCGTGACCTGAATACAAATTGGGCGGAGCGCGTTAGGGGAATCGCGGCGCGAGGGGCGCCGGCGTTTGTGAGAGGGGCACGATGACGACTCCGCCAGCGGACTTATCGGTCGCTGTCGACGCGGGCGCAGCGGGGCGCAGGCCAAGCCTTCCCGAGTCTTTCGCGACCATCGCCGTTCCCGCCGGGTCGGGCCGCTTCTGGCGCAAGATGGGGGCGTTCGCCGGCCCCGGCTATCTGGTCGCGGTCGGCTATATGGACCCCGGCAATTGGGCGACCGACCTCGCCGGCGGATCGGCGTTCGGCTACACTTTGCTGTCGGTCATCCTGCTGTCCAACATCATGGCGATGGTACTCCAGTCGCTATCGGCCAAGCTCGGGATCGTCACCGGGCTCGACTTGGCTCAAGCGTGCCGCGCCCATTATTCGAAGCCGGTCGGTTTTGCCCTGTGGGTGCTGTGCGAATTTGCGATCATCGCGTGCGATCTCGCCGAAGTCATCGGCACCGCGATCGCGCTGCAATTGCTGTTCGGGATTCCGCTCGTCTGGGGCGTGTGCCTGACCGCGCTCGACGTGCTGCTGATCCTGCTGCTCCAGCAGCATGGCTTTCGAAAGCTCGAAGCGTTCATCATCGCGCTGCTGATCATCATCGCCGGCTGCTTCGCGTTCGAGTTGGCGCTGTCCCAGCCGAGCATCGCCGCCATCGCCGGAGGGCTGGTTCCGACCACCGAAATCATCACCAATCCCGCGATGCTCTACATCGCCATCGGCATCCTCGGCGCGACGGTGATGCCGCACAACCTCTATCTCCACAGCTCGATCGTCCAGACCCGCCGCATCGGCCCCTCGCCCGCGAGCAAGCGCGAGGCGATCAGGTTCGCGACGCTCGACAGCACGATCGCGCTGAGCCTTGCTCTGTTCATCAACGCGTCGATCCTGATCCTCGCCGCCTCGACCTTCCACGTCGCCGGCCGAACCGATGTCGCCGAAATCCAGCATGCCTACGAATTGCTGACGCCGATGCTCGGTGTCGGCATCGCCAGCACGGTGTTCGCCGTCGCCTTGCTGGCCTCGGGGCAAAATTCGACGATCACCGCAACGCTCGCCGGGCAGATCGTGATGGAGGGCTTTCTCAACATCCGCCTGCCCGCCTGGCAGCGGCGGCTGATCACGCGGGCGCTGGCAATCGTCCCGGCGGTGATCGTCGCCAGCATCTACGGGATCAGCGGGACGGCCAAGCTTCTGATCTTGAGCCAGGTTATCCTCAGCCTGCAATTGCCGTTCGCGGTGGTGCCGCTCGTCAAGTTCACCAGCGACGCCAAGATGATGGGCCGTTTCGTCAACCCGCGCTGGCTCAAAGCCGCGGCATGGCTCATTTCTGGGACGATCATCGCCCTCAACCTCAAGCTGCTGTCGAGCGTCGCCGGGCTTTAGAAGCTAAAGTCTGTTTCAGTAAGACCGCACCGATTTCTCTTAAGCGAAACAGACTCTAGGCGTCGATGAGGATCCGGCGCGGGGTTCGGGTCGGCAGGGCGCGCTCGGGGAGGATCGTCTCGACTTCGGGCAGATCCATCCGCCGCCAGCCGTCGCGGCCGAGCCGCTCTAGCGGCCGGAAGGTCGCCTTATAGGCCATGCGGTTCGACCCTTCGACCCAATAGCCGAGATAGACATAGGGCAGGCCCGCTCTGGCGGCGCGGGTGATGTGGTCGAGGATGATATAATTGCCGAGCCCGCGCCGCGCATCGTCGCCGACATCGTAGAAGCTGTAGATCATGCTGAGGCCGTCGGCCTGCTGATCGCTGAGGCAGGCGCCAACCAGCCTGCCGGGGCGGCCCTCGACCGACGGTTCGCGATATTCGATGACATAAGTGCGGACCGGGGTCTGCTCGACCATGTCCGCGAAATCATGGTCGTCCATCTCCGCCATTCCGCCGCCGGGGTGGCGCTGCGCAAGGTAGCGACGAAGCAGTGCATATTGTTCTTCGGTGGTCCACGGC
>JALYQH010000221.1 GCA_030855945.1 Pseudomonadota bacterium
GCTCCCAGCGTCCCGGCGCCGCCCAGCAGTAACAAGCGTCCCCATCGATCAGTGGGCGCCGCGACGTGGCTGGGCGCCGTTTCAATCGCAAGATCCTCCGCGACCCCTTCGACCGCGGCGATAAAGCGATAGCCGTGCTTGGGCACCGTTTCGATGAAGCGCGGCCGCGCGGCATCGTCGCCAAGCTGCCTGCGCAGCGTCTTGATGCCCTGGGTAAGCGCCTCGTCGGTCACCGGCACGCCGCGCCACACCTCGTCCATGAAGCGGTCCTTCGAGACCAGCTTGCCGGCCTCGCGCACGAGCAGCATCAGCGCGTCGAGATAGCGCGCGTTAAGCTCGACCGGCACCCCGTCGCGCTTGAGCTGGCGGTCGCGCGGATCGAGGATGAACCGATCGAAGCGAAAGCCCCCCGACTCCATTTTTCAGCATATCCTCACAAGTTGCTCATGTCGCTCACCGGGCGCTCGGGCATGACAAAGCCTCAATCATGCAAGGAAGCAAGGCAATGACCAATCATGCGGAGAATATAAGGGGACGGCGCGGCATCCCGTGGCGGATCGTCGGATGGAGCATCCCGGCGCTCCTCCTGCTGCTGCCGCTTATCGCGATGCAGTTCACGAAGGAAGTGCATTGGACCGCAGCGGATTTCCTGTTCGCCGCGATACTGTTCGGAAGCGTCGGCGGCGCCTTCGAACTGATCGTTCGCAAGTCGGGCAGCCGTGCCTACCGCGCCGGGGCCGCGCTCGGGGTCATCGCCGCCTTCCTCACCGTGTGGGTCAACGCCGCGGTCGGCATGATCGGTTCGGAAGACAACCCTTACAATCTGCTGTTCGGGGGAGTGCTCCTGGTCGCGCTGATCGGGGCCGTCCTTGCCCGGCTCGAGCCCCCCGGAATGGCGCGGGCGATGGCGGCTACAGCGGCGGCGCAGGCACTGGTCGGAGCCTTCGGCCTGGCCGCCGATCCGCGCGGAGCGATATTCAGCATCGTCCTGGCCGGCCCCTGGCTGATCGCCGCTGCCTTGTTCCATAATGCGGCGCGGGAGTAACCGGCCGCGCCCTTGCTCGACGGGCCGGCGCATGGCATCGCCCGGGGCCGCATCGCGCGGGCGCTTAGCTCAGTTGGTAGAGCGCTTCCTTTACACGGAAGATGTCGGCGGTTCGAGCCCGTCAGCGCCCACCATGCCGCTTAATCGTCCCGATTGAGCAACTCTTCGAGCATCGGCCGCAGGGTCTCCGCCTGATAGGGTTTGAGCAGGCGCGGCACGTCCTGATATTCGGGAGGAAGCGTCCAGTTGGCATAGCCGCTAGCAAACAGGAACGGCACACCGCGCCCGGCGAGCATCGCCGCGACCGCGTAGATCTTTTCGCCGCGAATGTTGAGGTCGAGCACCGCGGCGTCGATCTCCGCTTCGCTCGCCAGTTCGCGCGCGGTCGCCAGGCTCCCGGTCGGGCCGACGACGACGCAGCCGAAATCTTCGAGCATTTGCTCGACGAACTCCGCGAGCAACGGCGAATCCTCGACGACAAGAATGCGCTTGGACGCGAGCTCCATCCTAGTGGGCGTTCGCCGCGTCGATCATTGACTGCAGCGATTCGAGCACGCGGTCGAGATCATAAGGCTTGCTGACGAAGACCGCGCCGGGCGGCAGGTCGGCGGGGTCGGGAGTGCGCCGTCCGGATACCACGAAGATCGCCGTGTCCGGGTTGCGCTCATGCGCCATCCGCGCGAGCTTGAAGCCGTCGAGATTGCCGCCCAGTTCGACATCGGTGAACAGCGCCGCGATCGGCCCGCCGCCGAGCTGCTTCAAGGCGGATTCGCCCGAGGCGGCTTCGATAACCTTGAAGCCGGCGCCTTCGAACAGGTCGGACGCCATCATCCGCAGCAGCGACTCATCCTCAGCCACGAGTATCGAGAGTTGGGTAGGTTCGGTCATATTTCCTCCTCAGAAAGCCAATGCTGGAGGATCACTGGAATCGAGCGCGCCAAAAGGCGCGATCAAGGACAGAACAACTCCGCTGGGATAATAGTTCAATTCGACCTCGCCGCCGAAGTCGGTTTGCAGGTTTCGCGTGAGGATTCGCGTGCCGAACCCCTTGGAGTCGGGGGCGCGCACCGGTGGCCCGCCGCGATCGATCCAGGAGAAGCGAAGCTCCCCATCATCCACCGACCATATGATCCGGACCCGCCCTCCGGACACCGACAAGGCGCCATATTTGAGCGAATTGGTACCGAGTTCGTGAATCGCCAGCGCGAGCGACAGCCCCTTTTGCGCGCCAAGCTCGAGGTCTTCGCCGTCAATGTCGAAGCGGTCGGCGCAGCCGAGCGGAAGCAGCGTATTCTCGATCACCGCGCGGATCGACACCGCTTCCCAGCTCGCTTGCAACAGCAGTTCCTGCGCCACCCCGAGCGCCGCCAGCCGACCGCTGAAATCACGCAGCTTGGCCTTGTCGACATCGCGGAAGGTCTGCAGCCCGATCGCCTGCGCCAGCGCGAGGCTGTTCTTGATCCGGTGGCTGAGCTCGCGCGACAGGAATTCGCGCAGCTCCTCGGCGTCCTTGGCGATGGTAATGTCGCGCGCGATGGACAGGATATGTCCCGGCTTGCCGTCGACTCCGGCGAGGCAGCTGACGGTCACGTCCCAAAATTTCGGACGGCCCTTGAACGTCGCTGCGGACGCCGTGAACTGGCTCGCCCTGCCCGCCCTGGCCTCGTCCAGCGCGGCGCCTGCCGCGCCCCGGCCGTCGCCATCCCACAGCTCGAACCACGACCGGCCGAGCAGTGCCTCGAGGTCGTCGACCTCAAGCACCTCGCGCCCGCCCGAGTTCATGAAAATGATGGCTCCACCAAGGTCGAGGACCATGATGCAGTCCTTGCTGGCGTTGAGCACGCTCTCCAGGAACGCATGCGCCTCCAGGCTCTCGGCCAGCGCGACGTTGGATTTCTTGAGCGCGGATTTGGTGCGCGTATGATCGGCGACTTCCCGGCGATTATCGGCTTCGAGCATCCAAATTCCATTCGTCCGCGGATAATGACCTTGTCATGCCCAGCCAAGGTAGGGGAGTAACCGCACGAACGCGAGCGATTAGGCCCAACAACTTATGGAACGCATGATTTCGGCGACAGCCGGAAGCTAATAATATTCCCCGATCACTTTGTGGATGGCGGTGAGATCGCTCGCCTCGACCCGAAAGGTAATGTCGGGCGTAAACTGGCGCAGCTCGACGAATGCCGCGGTACGGCGAACCAGCTCCTTGATCAGGGCAAGGCTCGAGTCACGCTCCTCCTCGACGCCGCGCAACCGCACCACCACGTCGTCGCCGATCGCCACCGGCGCCTGGACTGAAACGAGCAGGAGACGGCCGGGGCGGAACCGCGGCCACATCGAATCGCCGACGACGGTCAGGGCATAGGCTTCGCGGTCGCCCACCAGGCCGGCGGGGCGTTGCAGACGGTCGGCCACCCCAGCGTGGATCCGCGTCCTTTCGATCTGGCTGTTCAACTTGCCCCCCTTGCCCGCCAGCACGGTCGAATAAAGCGGAATGGGTGCGAGGGGCGCGGCGCGCCACGACGGGGCGGTCTCAGCGAGCGCCGCGCTGGTCTTGCCGGCCGCCGACGGCGGCGGCGCGCCGATACGAAGCGCCTCGAATTCGGCGAGCGACGATCCGGCGGCGGTCAGCAATTTCTCAAGCGTGCGTCGCGATGGGTTGCCATGACGCCGGACGTCGCTCCACACGGTGCGGCTGACACCCGCCTCGACCGCCCAGGCGTTTGGCGTCCAGCCGTTGGGCTTGAACCGCATCAAATCGGTCAACAGCGGAGGATCGATGTCGCGAGCCATGCTCCCGCTATCGTCGCGCGCCGAGCCTTCATCAATGTCCAAAATGGATCAATCTAGCTTTGCTTGCGTTAGATAAGTCTGACATTACGGTCCGATGATCAGTGCGCCTTCGTCAGCTTCCCGCTATTGCACCGACCTCTGCGAAATAGCGGCGCATTCCCGCGCTGGTGTCCGGCGCCAGTTCGATGAACACGCGGCGTCCGTCGTGGGGGTCGGCGCGGCGCACGAACAGGCCATTGTCGGTCATCGTCTTGATCCAGCGCAGCGCCGTGGTGGCCGGCACGGCGGCGGCGATGCACAGCGACGACACCGGCACGCGGTGCTGCGCGATCTCGGCCTGGAGCAGGTCGAGCAGCATGTCCCATGCCGGATCGGCGAACAACAGTTCGTCGAAGTAACGGGCGCGCAAGCGGCGAGCGCGAATGACGTTGCGCACCGCTTCGCCGGAGACCGGCGGAATGTCGAGCTTGTCGCCAAGCCGCTCGACGCTTTTGGCCGGCGCGGGCGCATCGGCCGAGCGAGCGGTAGCCTCGGGTCCGCTCGACAGCCGGGCAAGCGTGGCGGCGATCCGCCCGACCTCGTCGCTCAATTCCTTAAGCCGGCGCGACGCCGGTTCACGCGCGACATCGTGGAGCGTCGGCGGGCCGTGTGCCGCGGCCAGCGAAAGCGCGAGCGCTGCGGCGCGCTCGAACGGATCTGGCTCGACCAGCAATTGCGTGCCCTCGGCATCGATGCGCGCGGAGACAAGGTCGATCAGCGCGGCGGGCGCGGCGATGATCGTCGACAGGCGGCCGGCGGCGGCTTCGTGATTGGCGTGGGAGAGCAAACGCTCCACCGCCGTCCCGTCGTCCTCCGCCGACAGTTCGATCCACAGGCCGCTGGCGCTCGCCTGCAGCGCCAATCGCGCGATTGCGCCATCGATCGGAAAGGAGACCGCTCGCCAGCCCGATTGTTCGATCAAGCGTGCCGCATTGTCGCGGCCCTGCGCGCTGCTCGCTGCGACCAGCACCGGCGGCCGCGAGTCGAGCGAATGCGCCGGAGATAGATATGATATGCTCGAATCCATGACTTCCCCCTTGAGGGTTAATACCAACCGAGCGGAGCCTTCTTGGCCCGAATAGGAGGCAATGTCATTCAGGATTGGCGCCAAAACGGAGCTATCCCTCCGCGCACGGTGGAACAATCTTCGTTAGGTGCATTCTCATGATCGACATCATAACGGAACGCGGGGACTTGCGCGCTGTCTGGTTGAGCGAGCTTGCCGCCGCGATAGGTGCCGCTGAGCAGCTTGCGGTGAGGATCGCCAATCGGCCCCATGACCCGGTCGGCCTGGGGAGGGTCAAAGCGCGCATTGCCGCCGTCTCCAACGAAATCGAAACGCTGCGCCGGGCGCGCCCCGATTGCACCACGGAATTATGTCCGGACTGGATGAGATAGGCACGAGTCGCGCGCTAAGACTGTCTCATTCCACCATATCCGAGCAATGGTTCGCGTCCTCTCAATACCTTGCCGCCGATTGTCGCTGCATGGAAACAAGAACCAGTATGACCGGCCGCGCGATTTCCCGAACGCGCTGGCTCAGTGAGTTGTCGGACACGCTCGATCGCGCGGGACGCCTGACGATCGACATGATCGATCACTCGGCCCAGGGCGGCGATATCGCCTTGCTTCGCGCCCGGATCGTCGTGCTCAGCGCCGAGGTCGATCAGTTGCGCCGGGCTCGGCCCGCTCCGAGCCCCGACTGGGCAGGCTAGTCCTCAGACGCCCTGAGGCAAGTCGCCTCCGCCGCCGAACGCTTGCATATATGGCCCGATCGGCGGCGCCCGCCAGCCGGCCGTGGCGCAGAAGCCGCGGTTGAGGAAAGCGGTCTTACCGTAAATCAGCGGAGTGCCGTCGAGCCCGTCGACGCGGCCTCCCGCGGCGAGCAACACGGCGTGGCCGGCGGCGGTGTCCCACTCGCTGGTCGGCGACAGGCGCGGGTAAATGTCGGCGCGGCCTTCGGCGACGATGCAGAATTTCAAGGAGCTTCCGACCGATACATGCTCACACGCCCCGATCGCCTGTTCGAGATAATCGGAGGTCGCCTGGTTGAAATGCGACTTGGACGCGACTGCGTCGCGCGCCTCACCCAGCGGCCGGGTGCGGATCGCGCGCCGTTGGCCGCCTTCCTCGATCCACGCGCCCTCTCCGACCAGTCCTAGGTGAAGCCGATCGGTCGCCGGCGCATAGACCACGCCGAGCCGCGGCGTCCCATCGACGATCAGCCCGATGTTGACCGTATAGTCGTCGCCGCCGCGAACGAACTCCTTGGTCCCGTCGAGCGGGTCGACCAGGAAGTAGATGTCGCCATGCTCCGGAATACGTCCTTCCGCGACTTCCTCCTCGGCAATCACCGGCATGCCCGGCGCGGCCTCGGCCAGCGCGGCAAGGATGATCGCCTCGGCGGCACGGTCGCAAACAGTGACCGGCGACTGGTCACTCTTGGTCTCAACCTCGAACCCGGCCGCGACTAGCCTCAATATCTCCGCACCCGCCTCGCGTGCGGCAACCGCGATCGCTTTGAGCAATGCGCGTTCGTCCATCACCCCACTCCGTTCGTATCGGGGGAAGTCGAGATGCGCCCCTCGACTTCGCTCGATACGTACGAATCTTGGACAATCAACGCGGCGCCATCCTTATCCCGCCGTCGAGCCGGATGCTTTCGGCATTGAGATAGCTGTTCTCGACGATGAACACCGCAAGCCGCGCATATTCCTCCGCCGTGCCGAGCCGCTTCGGGAACGGCACTTGCGCCGCCAGCGCATCCTGCACCTGCGGCGGCATCATCGCCATCATCGGCGTCTTGAAGATGCCCGGCAGGATGGTGTTGACCCGCACCCCGTCGTTCATCAGGTCGCGCGCGATCGGCAGCGCCATGGCGAGCACCCCGCCCTTCGACGCCGAATAAGCCGCCTGCCCGATCTGGCCGTCCTCGGCGGCGACCGAAGCAGTGTTGATGATCACCCCGCGCTCGCCCTCGTCGCTGACCGGCTCGGTCCCAACCATGCCGTAGGCCGAGTAAGCGATGCAGCGGAACGAGCCGACCAGGTTGATCCCGATCGCCAGCTCGAACTGGTTCATCGGATAGCGCTTCAACTCCTTGGTTTCCTTGTCGCGGCCGACGGTCTTGGCGGCATTGGCGACCCCGGCGCAGTTGACCAGGATGCGCTCCTGCCCGTGTGCCGCGCGGGCTTTGTCGAACGCGGCGGCGACCTTATCGTCGCTGGTCACGTCGACCTCGCAGAATATCCCGCCAATCTCCGCCGCGACCTTTTCGCCCTTGTCGGCGTCACGATCGAAGACGGCGACTTTCGCGCCCTTGGCCGCCAGCGCCCGCGCCGTCGCCTCGCCGAGCCCCGACGCGCCGCCGGTGACGACTGCTGCTGTTCCGTCGATTTGCATTCTGCACTCCTCGTCACCCCCGACTTGATCGGGGTCTGCCTTGTTCTTCGGCGCGGCTCTGAAAGGAAGGCGGACCCCGGGTCAAGCCCGGGGTGACGGCTAACTGGACGCCTTCTCGATCTTCGCCAGCACCGCATCGACCTGCACCTGTTCGCCCGCGCTGGTGTTGAGCTCCGCTATCACCCCATCGAACGGCGCGACCAGCCCATGTTCCATCTTCATCGCCTCGAGCGTCAGCAGCCGCTGCCCCTTGTCCACCGTCTCCCCCGTCGCAACCTCAACGCTGGTCACCTTGCCGGGCATGGGCGCGAGGATCGCGCCGTCACTGGCGGCAGCGCCGACGGTTCCGCGCGGATGGTCCAGCGCGATTCCAAGAGATACGCCGTTCTCCGTGACCAATGCGACATCTCGTGCGGCCTTTGACGAATACACTTCGCCGCCAAAATCTTCCGGTGCGATTACCTCAAATGACTTCGGACCAATGCTCATCCTGACAAGCATCTGGGCCGATGCGTTCAGTCTGAATCCGTTCAGCCCGTTAAAGCCGGGCAGCGCGTATTGATTGACGAGTTCGCGTGCGGCTTGACGCAGCATTTCGCTCGACGGCTGGTCATCGATGCGAAGCTCCTCGGCGTGATCCGTAATGAACGACGTCGTTAGATCAGCGAGATGAAATGCGGGATGGTTGACAGCGCGCCACAAGAATCCAGCGTTGGATTTTATTGGCCAAACGGCCGTCCCTTCCAACGCGTCCGTCAACGCTAAAATTGCCTCTGGTCTCGTTGCGGCATGCACGATCACCTTGGCGAGCATCGGGTCGTAGAAAGCGGACACCTCAGAGCCTGCCTCGAAGCCAGTTTCAACCCGAGCGATCTCTTCGGGAAGATGACATTTCTCAAGCCGCCCGACACTCGGCAGGAAGTCGCGCGACGGGTCCTCCGCATAAAGCCGCGCCTCGATCGCGTGGCCGTTGATCGACAGTTCGTCCTGCCTCAGCGGCAGCTTTTCCCCGCTCGCCACGCGCAATTGCCACTCGACCAGATCGACGCCGGTGATCTCCTCGGTCACCGGATGCTCGACCTGCAGCCTTGTGTTCATTTCCATGAACCAGATGCGGTCGGCGCGGAGGCCGTCGCTGGCGTCGGCGATGAACTCGATCGTCCCCGCGCCTTCGTAATTGACCGCCTGCGCCGCCTTGACCGCGGCACCGCACACCGCTTCTCGCGTCGCCGCGTCCATTCCCGGCGCGGGGGCTTCCTCGATCACTTTCTGGTGGCGGCGCTGGAGCGAGCAGTCGCGCTCGAACAAATGGACGACGTTGCCGTGACTGTCGCCGAACACCTGCACTTCGATATGACGCGGGCTTTCGATCCATTTCTCGATCAGCATGACGTCGTTGTCGAACGACGATGCCGCCTCGCGCTGGCAGCTTTCGAGCGCGTCGGGAAAATCTTCGGGAGCGTCGACCTTGCGCATTCCCTTGCCGCCGCCCCCCGCGACCGCCTTGATC
>JALYQH010000233.1 GCA_030855945.1 Pseudomonadota bacterium
ATCGCCGAGGAAATCATCCGCGCAGCCCCGCATTTGCTTTGGCCGTCTGTTCGATCTCGGCTTGGCGCCGCGCCGTGCGTTCGGCGAGCGTGCCGCCCCATACTGTCTCGAGCGCGGCGAGGTTGGCGAATGCCAATTCCTTGTCGAACAAATAGGTCAGGACGTCCTTTGCTACCGGCGCCGCGGCCCTTGAGCCGCCAAGTCCATGCTCGATCACTACCGAACAGGCATAGCGTGGGTTCGTAGTCGGCGCGAAGCAGACGAACAGGCCGTGGTCGCGATACTTCCATTCGCCGGACTGGCCGCGCTGTCCACCGGTGATCTTGCGCACCTGCGCGGTGCCGGTCTTGCCGCCCATTTCAATTCCGGGAAGCATGATGCGGCTGGCGCCCGCGGTGCCGTCGCCGTTAACGACTTCCCACATGCCACCGCGCACCGCATCGAGATGCTCCTGCGGGATCCCGAGCAAAGGAGCGGGCTTGTTGCTGCGGCCGATCAGCCGCGGCTGGACATCACGCCCCGACGCGATGCGCGCCGCCATGACCGCAAGCTGGAGCGGGTTGACGATCAGATAGCCCTGGCCGATCGAGGCGTTGAGCGTGTCCGACGCGGTCCAGTCGGGCCGCTCGATCAGCCTTTTATTGTCGGCATATTTCTTGAGCTTCCAGGCGCTGTCGGGGACCGTGCCATAGCTTTGGCTGACCACCGGAAGATCGAACTTCTGGCCGAGCCCGAGCCGCTTGGCCATCGGCGCGATCGCATCATAGCCGATGCGGTGGCCCATCGCGTAGAAATAGGTGTTGCAGCTCTTGGCGATGGCGCGGCGCATGTCGACCGATCCATGGCGCCCGAGACAGCGGAAGAAGCGGTTGCCGAGCCGGTAGCCGCCCGGGCAGTGAATCCGCTCCTCCGGGTCGACCCCAGCCTTGAGGATCGCGAGCGCGCCCATCGGCTTGATCGTCGATCCCGGCGGGTAGAGCGCCGATAGCGTCTTGTTGACCAGGGGGCGCCGTTCGTCATTGGCGAGCATGGCCCATTCGGTCTGGCCGATGCCGTCCGAGAAACTGTTCGGATCGTAAGCCGGCATCGATGCCATGCAGAGGATGTCGCCGGTTAGGCAGTCGATGATGATGCAGCTGCCCGACTCCTCGCCGAGCCGGCGTGCGGCATATTCCTGCAGTCCGATGTCGATCGACAAGGGGACGGTCGCGCCCGAGCGATCGGGCTTGGGCTCGAGCTCGCGGACCAGCTTGCCGCGGGCGGTCAGCTCTACGCGCTGCCCTCCGGGCTGGCCCCGCAGCCGGTGCTCGAGCGTCTTTTCAAGGCCATCCTTGCCGATCTTGAAGCCGGGCGTGATTAGGAGCGGGTTGGGCTCCTTTTCATATTCCTCGGCCGAGGCGGCGCCGACATAGCCGACCAGCTGGCCGACGGCCGGTCCGGTCGGATAATAGCGCGAGAAACCGCGCGTCGGCTGCACCCCGGGCATTTCGGGCAGGCGAACGGTGACCGCGGCATATTGGGCGTAGGGCACATTCTCGGCGACCTGGACCGGCTGATAGCCCTTGGCGCTCTTCAATTCCTTGATGATGCGGTCGACGTCGTCGGTCGGTAGCTGGAGCAGCCGGGCGAGCAGCCGCAGCGTCTCGGTGGGGCGCTCGAGCTGTTCGGGAATGATGTCGACGCGAAAATCGGAGCGGTTGATCGCAACCGGCTTGTTGTAACGGTCGACCAGCCAGCCGCGGCGCGGAGGGACGACGATCAACTGGACGCGATTGTCCTCGCTGAGCAATTGATAATGCTCGTTCTGCGTGATCGACAGATAGCCGAGCCTGGTGACCAGCGCCGCGCCGAGGGCCGCCTGCGCGCCGCCGACGAGCATCATCCGCCGCGAGAAAGTGATCGACTGATGGGCGCTGGTGAAGCGCTTGGCTTTCATCGGCCCATCCTCCACCGCTCGATGCGCATCACGAGGTAGGCGGCGATCGGGAAACAGAAAATGGCGATGAGGATCGCCGGCGCGACGGTTGAAAATGCCACTGCGGCGCCGTCCCATGACGCAACCTGCCACTGCGCCGCTTCGGCGATGGCGATGAACAGGCCGGCGAGCAGCCATTCGATCCAATAATCGCGCCACATCGTGCGCCGGTCGATGACGTCCATCGCGAGCATGATCAGCGGCCACAGCGCCACCGACAAGCCGAGCGGCGTGCCAGTCAGCAGGTCGTTGAGGAGCCCGAGCGGCGCGGCGAGCCATGCTGGCCACGCGTCGGCGCGCAGCAGACGCCACGACAGCAACATCAACAGCCCGAGGCTGGGCCACCATCCGGTCGCCGAGACGATGGGCAGGAGCGATAGCAATGAGC
>JALYQH010000252.1 GCA_030855945.1 Pseudomonadota bacterium
GGATGGTGGTGGTCGGCTCGTCGAACCAGGCCATGCCGACGAGCACCGTGCCGACCGCGCCGATCCCGCCCCACACTGCATAGGCCGTGCCCAGCGGAATGGTCCGCGCGGCATATTCGAGCAGGCCCATACTGATCGCCACCGAAGCGAGGAAGGCGGCGGTCCAGGGGATGTTGCGGAAGCCTTCGACGAAGCGCAGCGAGGTGGTGAAACCGACTTCGAACAGCCCACCCAGAATAAGCCAGAACCAAGCCATCAAAATTCCCGTTCGTCCTGAGCCTGCCGAAGGACCCCCTTCTACTGACGGTGCAAAAAGAAGAAAGAGCAGCCCTTCGACAAGCTCAGAACGAACGGTTTAGGGGACGCTATGCCGCCGCTTCGAGCGCTGGGCTCGCTTCCTCGGGCCGGCGCGCGGCCAAGATACATCCAGCGACAATCAGCGCCGCGCCGGCCAATGTGAACAGTGACAAGGGCTCGGCGAAGACCAGCCAGCCAAGCAGCGCCGCCCACAGGAAGGCGGTATATTCGGTTGTCGCGAGGTAGCTGGCGTTGGCGCGGGCATAGGCCCAGGCGAGCAGAAGCATCGAGGAGATCGCCAGGATCGCGGCGAGCAGCAGCCACGACCATTGGCCGACGGGCGGTAACGACATGCCGAACAGCGGAATGCAGGCTGCCAGCAGGACGGTGACGATCAGGCTCTGGAAGAATGCAATTTCCAGCGGCTTCGCGAGCAGAGCTTGTTGCCTCATCAGGATGATATTGAGCGCATACAGCCCCGCCGAGACGAGGATGGCGAGACTTCCGATGAGCGCGTCGCGGCCGAGATCGGCCTGCGCCTGGCCGACGAAGATAATGATCACTCCGGCGAAGGCGACGAGCGACGCCGCAATCGCCCGCGGGCCGACTGCCTCGTCCAGCACGACCGCCGCGAGGTAGAGCGCGATAAGCGGCGCGATGAAGGCGAGCGCAATCGCCTGCGCGAGCGGAACACGGCCGATGCCCCAAAAGAAGAGGAAGCCCATGGCTGCGGATACGACCCCGCGTGTCAGATGGATCCGCATCACTGCCCGTGCGGGCCAGCCCCGCCGGCCGGGCAAATAAAAGGCTCCCGACAGGAAAATCCCGATAAGGTTGCGCCAGAACATGGTCGTCAGCGTGCCGATCGCCAGCACCAGCCCTTTCATCACCGCATCCATGCCCGAGAAGAGAGCGATGCCGAGCATGCCGACGAAGAAAGCGGCAAATGGGTCGTGGCGCACGGTCATTCCCCGCCCTTAGCGGGAAGCGGGCCGGAAAACAGCAGCGCCTATTTGAGCACCATATAATCGCCCTTCATCTGCACTTCGCCCATGCGCGACAGATAGGATTGGCCGAGCAGCGAGAGGCGCGAGCCTTCGAGCACCGAGGCGCTGACGTTTTCGACGCGCTTGCCATCGATCTCCACACTGTCGAGCGTGACGTTTTGACCGCGAACCAACCCCGATGCCCCCTCGCCAATCACTTCGAACGAGGCAGGATTTACCGGGATTCCTAGACGCATTGCATCTTCGACGGTCAATGCAACGACGGTCGCTCCGGTGTCGATGACGAAGCGGACGAGCTGGCCGTTGACCTTGGCATGAGCGTAAAAATGGCCGTTTCCTTCGCGGACCAAAGTCGTTTCGCGACTTGCCCCAGACGCGAGCGGGGCGGCAGCAGGCTCATCGCCCGGCCACGCCAGACCGATGGCTGTGCCGATCACCACCATGAAAATGAGAGCCTTGGACATCGCCAATGACTAATCGAGCGCGGGTGGAAAAAGCGTTAAGGCCTAGCGCTCAGGCGGCGTCGGCGGTCTGGCTGAGGCCGGCTTCGATCTCCGCAGCCTTGGCCTCGACCAGGCGCACGATGTGGTCGATCATTCCGGCGTCCTGGACATGGTGGTCGGTGACGCCCGACAGGAACACCATATGCTTGCCATTGCCGCCGCCGGTGATGCCGATGTCGGTCTCGCGTGCTTCGCCCGGGCCGTTTACGACGCAGCCTAGCACGCTCAGCGACATCGGCGTCTTGATGTGCTGGAGCCGCTCCTCGAGCGCCTCGACCGTGCGGATCACATCGAAGCCTTGGCGCGCGCACGACGGGCAGCTGACGACGCGGACACCACGGCTGCGGATGCCCAGCGCTTTCAATATCTCATAGCCGACGCGGACCTCTTCCTCCGGCTCGGCCGAGAGCGATACGCGGATGGTATCGCCGATTCCGGCCCACAGTAGGGACCCCATTCCGATCGACGATTTGACGGTGCCGCCGATCAGCCCGCCGGCCTCGGTAATGCCGAGGTGGAGCGGACAATCGACGGCTTCGGCGAGCTGGCTGTAGGCGGCGACCGCGAGGAACAGGTCGCTGGCTTTCACCGCAACCTTATAGTTGCGGAAATCATGGTCCTCGAGGATGCGGATATGGTCGAGCGCGCTTTCGACCAAGGCCTCGGGGCACGGCTCGCCATATTTTTCGAGTAGGTCGCGCTCGAGGCTGCCGGCGTTGACGCCGATGCGGATCGCGCAGCCATTGGCCTTGGCGGCGTTCACCACCTCTCGCACCCGTTCGGCCGATCCGATGTTTCCGGGATTGATCCGCAGGCACGCAGCGCCGGCGTCGGCGGCTTCGAGCGCGCGCTTATAATGGAAATGGATGTCGGCAATGATCGGCACCTCAGCGGCGCGAACTATCTGCTTGAGCGCGGCCGTGCTCTCGACATCGGGGCAGGACACGCGAATGAGATCAACCCCGGCCTCCTCGCAGCGGCGGATTTGGGCAATCGTGGCGTTCGCGTCCGATGTCGGAGTGTTGGTCATCGTCTGGACGGTGACCGGCGCGCCGCCGCCCACGGCAACCTTGCCGACCATGATCTGACGGGATTGTCGGCGGACGATGTCGCGCCACGGTCTCAATGACATGGCCGCGATATAGGCCCCGCGACCCTTCGCGCCAAGCGATCAGGCTGCATAGCCCAGCAAATCTCAACATTGGCTAAGCCGGCATGCCGCGGCTAAGACCAGCTAATGCCGAATCTTCAACGTTTGCTCGTCGCGCTTGCCGCGCTCGTGCTGCTCGCCGCTCCAGCTCGTTCCTATTGGGAATATGGCCACGAGACGATCGCCGGGATCGCGTGGAAGGAAATGCGCCCCGACACCCGCCGCGCGGTCGCCGCGCTGCTTCGCCAGGGCAAGCTGCTCGACACGCCGACCTGCCCGGTCGCGACGATCGAGCAAGCGAGCGTGTGGGCCGACTGCATCAAGCCGCTCGATGAGCGCTTCGCTTATGCATTTTCGTGGCATTATCAGAACGTCGACGTGTGCAAGCCGTTCGACCTCAAGGGGCCATGCAAGGACGGCAATTGCGTCTCCGCGCAAATCGAGCGGCAGGCCCGGCTGCTGGCCGACCCTGACGTTCCCCAGCGCGAGAAATTGATGGCGCTGGCGTTTCTCACCCACTTCGTCGGTGACCTTCACCAGCCGATGCACGCCGGCGACCATGGCGACCTCGGCGGCAACCGGGTCGCGGCCAATTATGGGCTGATCGGCGGGCGGACCAATTTGCACGGCATCTGGGACGGGCAACTCGCCGAGCGCTCCATTTCGACGCCGCCGGCCGGGGTCGCCGGGCTCGTCGGACAGGTGTCGCCAGCCGATCGCGCGGGGCTTGCCAGCGGGAGCGTCGAAGATTGGAGCCGCGACATGTGGGTCCAGGCGCGCGAACTAGCCTACGGAACGCTAGTCGGCGACCCCTGTGGTGCCGTCCCGGAGGGCAGGCCGACCTTGACCGAAGCCGATGTCCAGACGCTGATCCCGAGGGTCCGCCAGAATGTCGTCGCCGGCGGACTGCGGCTCGCGCGGCTGCTCGACGACGCGCTCGGGCCGGAGCGTGAGGCGCCGGGGCAGCGGAGCAACTAGGCTGTCGAGCCGCGCGTTCCCAGCGTAGCAAGGCAGGCCCCGCGATGAAACCAGATGACAAAAAATCCGAGCGCTGGGAGACGCTCCGGCGCCTCGACGATTGGGTCGACACGCCGATGCTGGTGCTCAGCGTCGCCTGGCTCGGGCTCGTGCTGTACGAACTCGGTTATGGCAGCAGCCCCCTGCTCGAGACGTTCGGGGTCGCAATCTGGATCATCTTCGCCGCCGAATTCGCTCTGCGCTTCACGCTGGCGCCCGAGAAGCGCACGTTCCTCAAGTCGAACTGGCTGACGCTCGCCGCCTTGCTGGTGCCAGCGCTGCGCATCTTTCGCGCGCTCCGCGTCTTCCGGTTGGCGCGCGCGCTGCGCGGCTTCCGGCTGGTGCGGATCGTCGGGACTGCGAACCGCAGCATGGGCGCGCTCAAGGCGACGCTGCGCCGGCGGCGATTCAGCTACGTCGCGATCATGACCCTGATCGTGTTGATGCTCGGGGCCGCGGGCATGCTGAACTTCGAGCCGGCGAGCGAGGTCGGGGGCGGCTTCACTTCCTATTTCGACGCCTTGTGGTGGACGGCGATGCTGCTCACTACGATCGGGTCGCAATATTGGCCGGCGACCGTCGAAGGCCGAATCCTGGCGCTGCTCATCTCAGTCTATGGATTGGCGGTGTTCGGCTACATTACGGCCAGCTTCGCCAGCTTCTTCGTTGGCCGCGATGCCGAGCAGGTGGCGCAGAAGCCGGCGAGCGCCGCCGATGTCGCGGCGCTTGCACAGGAAGTAGCGGCGTTGCGGCGGGCAATCGACACTAAAGGCTAGTCAGTCTTTCTCTCCCCAGCGCCAGCGCCAACCGCCTCGGGTGGTCAGCGCCGTGATGATCAACAGTGCAGCGGCCGCCGGCAGGACGATCGCAAGCGCGCCGAGATCATCCGGGCCGAACAGCAGGAATGCAAGTCCAACCGCCAGCGCGAACAGCGACAACACCGCCCAGCCCTTCCACGCGATTGGCAGTCCAGCACCAAAACCGTAACGCGTCGGCGCGAACCATTCAGGTCGATCATTCATCGTTCGGCTCCTTAGGCGGCCGGCCACGGCGGACCGGGTTCGGGGCTTTTAGCTTGACCCCGCGTTCCTTGAGCGCTTCGCGCAGCAGGCATTCGACCTCGGCATTGACCGACCGCAAATCGGTCGCGGCAAGACGCTCGACCGCTGCCCAAAGGGCGGGATCGACCCGTAACGGGTAGGCCTTGCGCTCGCCGGCCATGACTTAGGTGTAAAGACTGCCGGTGTTCACGACCGGCTGCGTGTCGCGCTCGCCGCACAGCACGACCATCAAATTGGAGACCATCGCGGCGCGGCGCTCGTCGTCCAGCTCGACGACATTCTTCTCGCTGAGCATCGCGAGCGCCATCTCGACCATCCCGACCGCGCCCTCGACCAAGGTCTTGCGCGCCGCGACCACCGCCTGGGCCTGCTGGCGGCGGAGCATTGCGCCCGCGATTTCCTGGGCATAGGCAAGGTGGGTGAACCCGCATTCGTCGACGGTGATTCCGGCAACCGCGAGCCGCGCCTGAAGTTCGGAGCGGAGCTCGCCGCCGACCTGATCGTGATTGCCGCGCAGCGTGACCTCGAGATGCTCGAAATCGTCATAGGGGTAGCGCGCGCCGATGGTGCGGATTGCGGCCTCGACCTGGACCTTCACGAATTGGTGATAGTCGTCGACGTCGAACAAGGCTTGGGCGGTATCGACCACGCGCCACACGATCTGCGCTGCCATTTCGATCGGGTTGCCGCGCAAATCGTTGACCTTGATCCGCTCCGAAATGAAGTTGTTGGAGCGGACCGAAATCTTGCGGCGCATCTGCCATGGAATGACCCAGCGCAATCCCGTCGAGCGATCGGTGCCCTTGTAGGCGCCGAACAGAGTGATAGCAGCGGCCTGATTGGGCTGGAGCATGTAGAAGCCGCATGCAACGAACAGCAGCACGATCGGGCCGATGACGACCGCCGCGATCGTCAGCGCATTGTGATTGTCCTGCACGAGATTGACGATTCCGAAGACTTGCAGCGCGATGGCAAGCAGCAGCAAGATCAGCATCGGATAACCGTTCGCCGTTGCGGCGGTGCGTTCGCGGCTGCTGGTCAGCGCGACGATGGTCGAGTCGGTCATTGATAGTCTCCCCTTATTTGATATCAAATTAATATCATTTCGCGGAAGCTGTCAACTGGTGCGACTGCGCGGTGCGCGCTAGGGCGGGGTATGAGTTGGAAATTGATGATTCACGGCGGGTCTGGTGCGATGCGGCCAGACAGCGTCTCGGCGGAACAGGAACAGCTGGCTCTCGCCGGACTCGACGAAGCGCTCGATGCCGGCGCGGCGATCCTCGCGGCGGGCGGAAGCGCGCTCGACGCGGTCGAGGCGGCGGCGCGGCTGCTCGAGGAAAATCCGATGTTCAACGCTGGCCGCGGGAGCGTGCTCACCGCCGATGGCGTGGTCGAGCTCGACGCGGCGATCATGGATGGGCGCGACCGGCGCGCTGGAGCCGTCGCCGGTCTCAAGACCACGCGTGCGCCGGTAAGCGCGGCGCGGGCGGTGATGGAGCATAGCCCGCACGTGCTGCTGACCTACGGCGGGGCCGAGCAATTCGCGATCGAGCATGGGCTGGAACAAGTCGACAATGAATGGTTCGTCGTGCCGTTTCGCAAAGCCCAGCTGGACAAGGTCATGGCCGAGGGCGGCGCGTTCGACAGCGACATCAAATATGGCACGATCGGCGCGGTCGCGGCCGACATGGATGGCCATGTCGCGGCGGCAACCTCCACCGGCGGGCTGACCGCGAAGCGCTGGGGCCGGATCGGTGACGCGCCGCTGATCGGTTCTGGCACCTACGCGGACGATCGATCCGCAGCGGTCGGTGCCACGGGGCTCGGCGAAACCTTTATCCGCGCTGTCGCCGCCCACCAGCTAGCGATGCGGTTGCTGGTCGGTGGCGAGGGTCTGCGCCAGGCGATCGACGCCGTCCTCGCCGACGTTCGGGCGCTTGGCGGCAATGGCGGGCTGATCGTGGTCACCCCCTCGGGCGAGGCCGCGTGGGGCTTCACCACCCCGGGCATGTACCGGGGCGTCGCGGGGCCGGATGGCCGCGAGGTCGCGATCTACTCCGACTTATAGGGCAAAGCCTCCCTCGCCCATTCCAGCTCCACCGCGACGCCGTCCCGCTCGCGCTCGCAGAAATCGGCGACGGCGCGGCGGAAGCCGGGATCGGGGAGGTAATGGAGCGAGGATGTGATTACCGGCTCATAGCCGCGCGCGAGCTTGTGCTCGCCTTGGGCGCCGGCCTGGACCGACCCGAGCCCGTGCTCGATCGCCCATTCGATCGCGCGATAATAGCTCAATTCGAAATGTAGGTAGGGCCTCTCGTCGAGCGCCCCCCAATAGCGGCCATAAAGCGCATCGGCGCCGATGAAATTGAGCGCGCCCGCCACGGGCCGACCCTCGTCGAGCGCTAGGAACATCAGCGCCGCTTCGCCCATTGCTGCGCCGACGCCATCGAAAAATTCACGCGTGAGATATGGGTGGCCCCACTTACGCGCGCCGGTGTCCTGATAGAAATGCCACATCGCGTCCCAATGCTCGGGCTCGATCTCGCCGCCGCGTAGCGCCACCACGTCGAGCGCTTCGCAAGCGGCGGTGCGGTCCTTGCGGATCGCCTTGCGCTTACGGCTCGACAGCGCAGCGAGGAAATCGTCGAAACCGGCGTAGCCGCGGTTGAACCAATGATATTGGATGCCGTCGCGCCGCAGCCAGCCGCGCGCTTCGCCGGCGGCAATGTCGGCAGCCTCGCAGAAAGTGATGTGGGCCGACGACAGGGTGTTTTGGGTGGTAACCGCTTCAATCGCGGCGAGGGCGGCGGCGGGGTCGGTTCCGAGCAGGCGGCGGCCGGGGACCGGGGTGAATGGCACCGCGACCTGCAGCTTGGGATAATAAGGCCGACCGGCGCGCTGCCACGCCTCGGCCCAGCCGTGATCGAAGACATATTCGCCCTGGCTGTGGGTCTTGAGATAGGCAGGCGCAGCGGCGATGGCGCGGCCGCCCCGTTCGACAAGGATCGGGAGCGGGCTCCAGCCGCTGCCCTCGCCGACGCTGCCGGAGCTTTCGAGCAAAGCGAGGAAGGCATGGGTGAGAAACGGGTCGCCGGTCCCGGCGAGCCTGTTCCATTCAGCGGAGTCGATCGCCGCTACACCCCGCGACAGTCGCGCAACAAGTTCGGGCTCCCGATCCGCCATCAGCGAGCGATGGCCTGGCGCAGGAGTTTAGTCGCGGATCTGGACGACCGCATCGACCTCGACCGCGACGCCTAGCGGGAGGACCGGGACGCCGACCGCCGAACGCGCGTGGCGGCCGGCCTCGCCGAACACGTCCTGCATCAGCTCCGAGGCGCCATTGGCGACCTTGGGCTGGTCGGTGAAATCACTCGTCGAGCTCACGAACACGCCCAGCTTGACGATCCGCGCGACTCGATCGAGCGAGCCCAGCGCGTTGCGCAGTTGGGCGAGCAGCATGATGCCGCAGCGCCTCGCGGCGGCCTGGCCGGCCTCAAGGTCCATGTCCTCGCCGAGTCGACCCTTGATCAGGCTGCCGTCCTCGGCGAACGAAATCTGGCCGGAGATGTAGAGCAGGCCGCCCACCTCTACATAGGGAACGTAGCTCGCCACCGGTGCGGCGGCTTCGGGAAGGGTGATGCCGAGTTCGGCGAGGCGCTTGTCGATGGTCATGGAGGGCCGGTGCACTTGCGGTGCAAAATGGTCAACCCACTCCGTTCGTCCTGAGCGAAGCCGAAGGGGGTTGGCGCGAACGCCCTTCGACTTCGCTCAGGACGAACGGAAATTAATCAGCTCTTCCGACTGACCGTAAACCCGGCCCAGCTTTGGCTGACCGGCATCAGCTCAATCGCGTTGATGTTGAGGTGAGGGGGCAGGGACGCGACCCAGTGGATGGTGTCGGCCATGTCCTCGGCGGTCATCGGATTCATGTCGGCGTAAAGCGCGTTGCTTGCGGCCTGATCGCCGCCGGTGCGGACAAGCGTAAACTCGGTCTCGACCATGCCCGGCTCGATCGAGGTGACGCGCACCCCGGTTCCGGCGAGGTCGCAGCGCAGGTCGAAGCTGAACTGGCGGACGAATGCCTTGGTCCCGGCATAGACCGCGCCGCCTCGGTACGGATAAGTCGCGGCGACCGATGAAAGGTTGATGATCGCGCCCTTGCGCTCGATCAGCAAGGGCAGCAGAGCGCGCGTTAAAGCGACGAGGCCGGTCACATTGGTATCGATGCTGTTGGTCAGCGCGGCGAGATCGGCGTCTTGGAGCGTGTCCATCGGCGCGGCGAGCCCGGCGTTATTGAGGAGGAGGTCGACCGGTTCGGTGATCGCCCCCACCACGCGATCAATGTCGCCGAGGTCGCGCATGTCGAGCACGATCGGTAGGCAAGCGTCGCCAAGTTCCTCAGCGAGATGCTGGAGCCGGTCGGCGCGGCGGCCGGCCGCGATCACCCGCCAGCCATCGGCGACGAACTTGCGCGTCGCTGCGGCACCGATCCCGGCCGTCGCGCCGGTGATGAACGCGGTTTTCACGGCGTGTCCCCCAACCGCTCGACCAGCCAGTCGGCGGCGGTTGGCCAGTCGTCGATTCGGGCGTGCGCATGCTCGGCGGGCGGCACCGCCGGCGCGAGCCGCGGCTCGGCGACCATGTGCAGGCGGAACACGTTGGGACAATGTTTGGCGACCGAGGCGTGGTGCACGGCAAGGTCGTCGACGAAGGCGGTGCGAGTCGCGCCATGACGATCGATGATTGCGCGCGCGGGCACGCCCTTGCCACCGCGGTTGCAGATGACCTCATGGGCGATGCCATGCTTCGCGAGTTGGTCGACTCGCCACGGATGCGCCTCGTCGCCCAAATTGGTGAGGATGACGATGTCGGCCAATTCGCCGATCCGGCCGAGCGCCTCGACCGCGCCGGGAACCAGCGTCTGGCGGTGCATCTCACCGCGAAAGAAGTCGTGGAGCAGCGGCCAGACCCGATCCTCGGTGATAATCGCGCCCGACGCCTTGTCGGTCATCGCACCGCCGAAGCTGCCGGTCTCAAAGGCGAATTTGATGCCGTGCGCTTCGTCGAGCCAGGCATCGAAGTGCGACACCATGTGGAGCAGAACCTCGTCGCAGTCGGTAATAAGGAGCGGCCGGTTCATGCTTCGAGTTGGCCCCGAGCGGCGACCAGAGCCGCTGGCGCCGCGCCGACCGCTTCGGCGACGGCTACCAGGTCGGGCTCATGGCTTTCCAGAAAAGCCAGCGTCGCCGCCAGCAAGGCACGGTCTCCCGAAATGGCACGGCGGCGAAGCTCGTCCACCTCCAGCCCGGTAAGGTCAAGGAACCGCGCCGCGCGCCGTTCGTCGGTGAGGGTCGCGGCCAGCGCGGCCAGGGCCATCGCCTCGGCGTTATTTGTCGTCGGGGTCAACATCGCCTATCAATCGGTAGCGTAAGAGGGGTTATCAGCGTGGCCAAGATCCTGGTTGTCGAGGACAACGCCCTCAACATCAAGCTGTTCTGCGACCTGCTCTCGGCACATGGTCATGAGTGCGAGCCGGTGACCGATAGCCGCGAAGCGCTGGCCTCGGCCCAGGCTTTCCGACCGGATCTGGTGATTACCGACATCCAACTGCCCCATTTGTCGGGACTGGAGCTGATGGGCCTGCTGCGCGGCGACGAGGAGCTGAAGGAAGTGCCGATCATGGCCGTGACCGCCTATGCCGCGCCGGGCGACGACGAGCGGATTCGCGCGGCCGGTGCGAGCGCCTATGTGTCGAAGCCGATTTCGGTGGTGCGGTTCGCCGAGGCGGTCGAGCAATTGCTCGAGACTGCACGGACGAACAAAGTGCCGACAATTCCCGAGCCGAGCCCGGGAACAATTACTTGATCTTGGCTTCCTTGAACTCGACATGCTTGCGCACGACGGGGTCATATTTGCGCATCGACATCTTCTCGGTCGTGTTGCGCGGATTCTTCTTGGTCACATAGTAGAAGCCGGTGTCGGCGGTGCTGACGAGCTTGATTTTGACGGTTGCCGACTTGGCCATCGCGAGGGTTCCACTAAGCTAAAAACGAAAGGCGGGCCCCACGGCGCCGCCCGATCCCGCGCTCAATGAACAGCAGGCTTGTTTTTGTCAAGGTGCGGGAGCCGTCGCTTTGACTCGGCATTAACCAATTTGAGCGAAGCTCGGGGCGTCAACGAAAGAAAAACGCCATGGCCAGCCCCGAGTCGCTCCAGATCGTCCGCAGCCGCATCGGCGAGAGAATTGCCGAGATCGAGCAGCGCGCCAGCCGGCTGCGTCCGGTCGATATTTGCGCCAAGATGGCGGCGATCCGCGCGATGGCGGCCGAGCACGGCCTCGCCGCGCTTGAAGGCCTGGCCGACTATGGCGAGCACCATGCGATGCTGCCGGGGCACCGCGAAGCGACGCGAGCCTGCCTGAGCCATATGGACGAAGCGCTCATCAGCGAGCGGCCGAGCGACCGGGAAGCGATCCTCGCCGCGCTGGCGGTCCGGCTTCACTAACGAACTTGCCGCCGCCTCATGCATTGAGGCGTCATGCGCGCGTTCAGCCAGCTTCTCGACAACCTCGTCTACACGCGCTCGCGAAATTCGAAGCTGCGGCTGATTGGCGATTATCTGAGGGAAGCGCCCGACCCGGACCGCGGCATTGCGCTCGCGGCGCTGACTGGGACCCTCGACATTCCCGCGGTCAAGCCAGCGGTGGTGCGCGCCCTCGCCGAGGAACGGATCGACCCGGTCCTGCTCAGGATGAGCCGAGATTATGTCGGCGACATGGCCGAGACGGTGTCGCTGCTGTGGACCGCGCCCGAGGGTGAGCCCGACATTGACGATGGCACGCTGCGCATCAGCGAGGCGGTCGAGCGGCTCAAATTGGCAAGCCGGTCCGACGCGCCGGGCCTTCTGGCCGACATGCTCGACCACCTCGACGCGTCGGGGCGGTTTGCGATCCTCAAGCTGGCGACGGGCGCGCTTCGCGTCGGTATTTCGGCTCGCCTCGCCAAGCAGGCCCTGGCCGACGCCTTCGGGCTCGACGTCGAAGCGGTCGAGGAGGTCTGGCACGGGCTGAAGCCGCCTTACGCCGAGCTGTTCGATTGGGGCGAGGGCCGCGCAGATCAGCCGACGGCCAAGGACATCCCGGTGTTCAGACCCTTCATGCTTGCCCAGCCGATCGACGACGCGCGCGTCAGCCTCGACGATTACGCCGCCGAGTGGAAATGGGACGGAATCCGCATCCAATTGGTCCATGCCGGCGGCGACACGCGGCTCTACAGCCGCACCGGCGACGATATCTCAGGAAGTTTTCCGGATGTGGCCGCGGCATTCTCCACCAAAGGCGTCCTCGACGGCGAGCTGCTGGTGCGCGGGGAGGTACAAGGGGCGGAAGCGCATGGCGGCGCGGCGGCAAGCTTCAACGCGCTCCAGCAAAGGCTCGGGCGCAAGAACGTCAGCGCCAAGATGCAAGGGCAATATCCGGCGTTCGTACGGCTCTATGACATCTTGTTCGACGGCGACGAGGATGTCCGCAGCCTGCCGTGGAGCGAACGGCGAGCGCGGCTCGAGGCGTTCGTGGCGCGCCTCGACCCGGAACGATTCGACCTGTCGCGGCTGATCGAGGCGGAGAGCTTTGAGGCGCTGGAGGAGATTCGCGCCGGAGTTCGCGACGAGGGCGTCGAGGGGATGATGCTCAAGCGCCGTGACTCGCCATACGTCGGCGGGCGCAAGGCCGGGCTATGGTATAAATGGAAGCGCGATCCGCTGACCGCCGACTGCGTGATGATGTATGCCCAGCGCGGGTCGGGGAAACGGTCGAGCTATTATAGCGACTATACCTTCGGCTGCTGGGCGGAAAGCGGCGAGTTGCTCCCCGTCGGGAAGGCCTATTTCGGCTTCACCGACGAGGAGTTGAAGATGCTCGATCGATTCGTGCGCAACAACACGCTCCACCGGTTCGGCCCGGTACGGGAGGTCGAGAAAAGTCTCGTTTTGGAAGTGGCGTTCGATTCGATCCACAAGTCGAGCCGCCACAAATCGGGCTTGGCGATGCGCTTCCCGCGCATCAGCCGCATCCGCACCGACAAGCCTGCTCACGAGGCGGACCGCATCGCAACATTGGAAGCGATGGCGACCTAAAGGGTGCGCGCCAGAACGACGAATTCGAGATCGGCGCGGCGCGGCAAACCGAAACGCGGGTCGGTTGCCGGGAAGGGCCGGCATTCGCCGGTCAGCGAATAGCCGCGGCGCCCATACCAGTCGATCAGTTCGGAGCGCTGGGCGATCACCGTCATCTCAATTCGAGCCGCGGCAAACCGCCTGACGGCATGGTCTTCGGCGGCGGCGAGGATCAGCCGGCCGAGGCCAGCCGCCTGGCGGCGCGGGTCGACGGTCAGCAGGCCGAGATAGGCGAGCCCATCGCCCTTGTCCGCGAGCGCGACGCACGCCGCGACCTTTTCCCCATCGCGAAAGACGAGGACATCCTGATCGGGATCGGCGAGCATATCGTCCAACGCGGCGAGATCGGTGCGCTGGCCGCCGAGCAGGTCGGCCTCATGGCTCCAGCCGGCGCGCGCCGAATCGCCGCGATAGGCGGATTCGATCAAGGCGTGGAGCGCCGGCAAGTCGGCTGGGGTGGCCGGTTCAAGGTGCATCGCCCTGTCCTGCCCGATCCGCCGCCCATGGAAAAGCCCGCCCGGATCGCTCCGGGCGGGCCAATTCATGCCGGAAGGCTATTCGGCCTGCAGCGGTGAGAGATTGACCGCGGCGTACTTGCCGCGGCGATCAACCTCAATCTCGAACTC
>JALYQH010000260.1 GCA_030855945.1 Pseudomonadota bacterium
TCCGCGCGGTCTCGGCGCCAACCCACAGGTCAACGTTTCGGGGCGCCCGGTGCGGCTCCAACCCGGCGCCGGCAGCGGTCCGGGACGCGGTTTCTTCGCCTTTGTCGATGCAACACCGCTTGCGACCCAGGCGGTGATAGTGAAATTCGATTACGCCTTCCGGGGCAATAGCTCCCTCGCGCTGGCACCCCATGCGGGCGACACGCACTGGCGCGTATCTAGCGAATGGCCTCACCCGTCGTTCGGTGGCTCGTTCCTCCCTGGCGCGCGCATCCTGCGCGGCGACGGCTTCACCGCCGACTATCGCATCGGCAACCTCGCGCTAGGCCGATCCTTGGTCTCAACTGCGGACAAGGGCGCCAGCAACATCAGCGAGGCTGCCCCGCCGCAGCGCGCCGAATATCAGGCGGCGATGGATCACGGCGGCGCCTCGCAGGCGGCCTCGATCAACCTCGTCCAGCCCGTCGACCTTTATTCGCGCGTCGACCGGGCGACCAAATATGGCTTCCTGTTCATCGGCTTCACTTTCGTCGCCTTGTTGATGTTCGACATCATCGGCGGGGTGCGGGTGTCAGCGGTCGAATATCTGCTGATGGGCGCGGCGATCGTGCTGTTCTTCGTCCTGCTACTCGCCTTTGCCGAAGTGATCGGCTTTACCTTCGCTTATGTCCTGGCGTCGGCCGCCATCGCAGGATTGAACACCGCATATTCGGCGGCGGTTCTGGGCAGCTGGAAGCGCGGCTATCTGATCGGGGGACTGTTGATTGGGCTTTACGCGCTGCTCTACATCCTGCTCGGGCTCGAAGCCTTTTCGCTGCTGATCGGGTCACTCCTGCTGTTCATCGCGCTCGCCGGGGTGATGTATGCGACCCGTCGCATCGACTGGGGCGGAACCGCCGGGGAAGCGATGGCGTAAGGACTGGTCGGGGGGAGCGGCTGCCGCTAAGGCCGCTCTCCGTATGACCGATCCCAAGCCTCCGAAGCGCATTTTCGCCGACGCGAAAGTCGATGCTGCCGCCGCCAAGCATGTGCCCTCCTCGCCCCAGACGGAAAGCGAAGCCTACAAGCTCGCCTTCCAGGACACCGATTTCCTGCTTCGCCAGGATCTGCGCCCAGTGCGGTTCCAGCTCGAGCTGCTCAAGCCCGAATTGCTGATGAACGAGGCCAACATCGCGTCGACCTTCGTCTTCTACGGGTCGGCGCGGGTGCCCGAACCGGGCAAGGCCAAGGCGCTGCTCGACATGGCCAAGACCGACTGGGACCGGAAGGTCGCCGAGCGGCTCGTCGCCAAGTCGCATTATTACGACATTGCGCGAGAGTTGGCGCGCAAGGCAAGCCGCTTCCCGGTGGACGAGGAGGGCAACCGCCATTTCGTCGTCTGCTCAGGCGGCGGGCCGTCGTTCATGGAAGCCGCCAACCGCGGTGCACATGACGAGGGAATGGAGTCGATCGGCCTCAACATCGTCCTTCCGCACGAGCAGCTGCCCAACATCTTCGTCACTCCGGACCTCAGTTTCCAGTTCCATTATTTCGCGCTGCGCAAGATGCACTTTCTGCTGCGCGCGCGCGCCGTCGCGGTGTTCCCGGGCGGGTTCGGGACGTTCGACGAGATGTTCGAACTGCTTACGCTGATCCAGACCGGCAAGGTGCGGCCGCTGCCGATCCTGCTGTTCGGCCGCGAATTCTGGGAGCGGGTGGTCGATTTCCACGGGCTTGCCGAGGAAGGGGTGATCTCACCGGCCGACCTCGACCTTATCACCTGGTGCGAGACCGCCGACGAGGCCTGGGACGCGGTGTGCGAGCATTATCAATGCACCGATGACCAGCGGCGTGGCGATCAGCGCGGCGGCGGCGGAAGCTCGGCGAGATAGTCGGCGACGGTGGCGGCGTTCAAGCTCGCCACCTAGGAGCGCCCCTACTGGCTGACCGGCGCGGCGTCGCCGCCGACATTCTTCTGCCCGCCGGGCGCCGCCTCGGCCGAATTGAGCACCGGCTGGTCCGGCGCTCGCTCCGCGCCGCCGCCGATCTCATTTTCGGCTGCAGCCGCCTCATTGGCGGTCGCCGCGGGATCGGCGGCGGGGCCTTCGGCGGGCGGCGGCGGGACAGTCAGGCTGCCGCCGCGGCTGTTGAGGAACAGCATGACGTCGGCGCGCTGCTGCGGATCGCTGAGGCCCGCGAAGGTCATCTTGTTCTGCGGGACGAACTTGCGCGGATTGGCCAGCCAGGACGACATGTTGTCCCAGCCCCAGTTTCCGGCGACTCCCTTGAGCGCGTCGGAATAAGCGAAGCCGGGCTTGGCCGCGATGTCGGCGCCCATCACGCCGTGAAGGGCGGGGCCGAGCGCATTCGCGCCGCCCGGATCGGCATTGTGGCAGGCGGCGCATTTCTTGAACACCTGCTCGCCGCGAGCGGCATCGGCGGTGGCGAGGAAGAACGCGATCGGCTGTTCGGCCTCCGCGCCGTCCTCGCCCGCGAGCACGACGCCCTCGATCGGATAGCCCATCTTCTGGGGCCGCTCGGCATGAAACATCTCGCCGGTGACGATCGACGCGCCGAGCGCGATGATTCCGGCGAACAGGACCCAGCCGGCGATGGTGTTCTTATGGTCTTGCATGAAACCCCGTGCGGCCTTGCCGAAGAAGATTGCTTGTCGTGCAGCGCCTTTAAGACGGCCAACCCCTTACTTCAAGCCGCTCGCCCAGCGATCGAGCAGGGTCCGGGCAATGGCGAAACGCGGTGGCGGGAGGAACGCGGCTCCGGGATCGCCAGCCAGCGCGGCGGCGACTTCGCTGCGCGAGAACCAGCGCGCGTCGTCGAGCTCGGTTCGGTCGATGATCAGCGAGTCGGAAGTGGCTATCGCATGAGCGCCGATCATCAGCGACGACGGGAATGGCCACGGCTGGCTGGCGAGATAGGTGACACCGGTGACGCGAATGCCGGCCTCCTCGAACAATTCGCGCGCGACCGCCGCCTCGATCGTCTCGCCGGGCTCGACGAAGCCGGCGAGCGCCGAATAGCGGCCGGGGGCATATTGCGGCTGCCGGCCGAGCAATAGCCGGTCGTCGTAAGTTGCGAGCATGATCACGACGGGGTCGACGCGCGGATAATGTTCGGCGGTGCAGTCCCCGCACACCCGAGACCAGCCGCCGCGGTTCGGCTCGGTCCCCATGCCGCACACCGAGCAAAAGCGATGACGGCGGTGCCAGTTGGCGAGGCTCAGCGCGGCAGCGAACAAGGGTGCGTCATGCTCGTCGAGCTGGCCCAGCAGCGAAAGGTGGGCGCGCGACTCCGTGGGCACCGTGCCGTCGATTAGCCCCGAGAAACGCGGCGCTTCGCCGTCGAGGCCGAGGAACAGCGGCGGCTCGCCCTCGACCGTCCGCCACGCGAGGCGGCCGGCTTCGTCGAGTGATGGTGCGCCTTCATTCCATGTGAGCTGCCGGGCATCATCGCGCCGGGCGAGCGCGGCAATCGCTTCGGGCTGGCAGCGAAACGCGTCGGCGCGGTCGAGGCCGTCGCCGGAGAAGAAGGGGTCAGGCGGCAAGTATGTCTCTCCGGGTAAGCACGGCCTCGGCAGCGCGACGGTAAAGCGTCGGCAGCCCGGCCTCGTTCAGCAAGTGGAGCGGCTGCCACCAGCCGTCGCCCGGCGGCGCGCCGGCGCGCGCAACGAGGTGCAGGTCGAGCGTGAAGTGAGTGAAGCCATGCGCGACGGCGGCAATGGTCGGCACCGCTGGCGGCTCGTCGCTCCATTCGGGGCCGGGCAGCGCGGCCATCCCGCCGAGCAGACCACGTTCCGGCCGCCGGACCAGCCAGACCGCTCCGCCGCGCTCGATCCACCAGGCAATGCCGTGGCGGTGCGGGCGGTTGCGCCTGGCCTTGGGAGCGGGGAATGCCTCGGGGTCGCCGCTGGCGAAGGCCGCACAGTCGAATGAGAGCGGGCAGGCGGTGCAATCGGGGTTTCGCGGGCGGCAGATAGTGGCCCCGAGGTCCATCATCGCCTGCGCATGGTCACCGGCACGGTTGGCGGGGGTGAATGCTTCGGCGAAGCTTCGAACCTCGCTTCTGGCGTTGGCGATCGGGCGGTCGATGCCATATAATCGCGCGATTACCCTCTCGACATTGGTGTCGATTACCGTGGCCCTCTCGCCGAACGCGATCGCGGCGATGGCCGCGGCGGTATAGGCGCCAAGACCAGGGAGTTTGCGAAGTTCGGCTTCCGTCGAGGGAAAGCTGCCGCGTTCCGCAACTTCCTGCGCACAGGCATGGAAGTTGCGGGCACGGGCATAGTAACCGAGGCCGGCCCATTCGCTCAGCACTTCCTCGGACGGGGCGGACGCAAGCGCCTCGACGCTTGGCCAACGGGCAATGAAGCGGCGAAAGCGGGGGATTACTGTGGCGACCGTGGTCTGCTGGAGCATCACTTCCGACAGCCACACCACATAAGGAGCGGACGGTGGCGCGCCGGGCGACGATCGCCACGGCAGGAGACGGTGATGTGAGTCATAATGGTCGAGGAGCCGCTTCGCGGCACTGGCGGGCATGAAGAGGCTATGGCATGGTCGGCGGCGATGGCGAAGTCCCCGCGTTCCGATTCCAAGCATGACGCTCCACGTCGGGCCGATTCCAAAACTGATGCTCCGCGCCGCGGCCATGCCCGTTCGGCGGGCGACCTTGTCGGCGACATCGCCGGGACGACCTTCAAGCGCTTCGGCTTCGTCCAGGGCGCGGTGGTGAGCCGCTGGGCCGAAATCGTCGGCGAGCGTTATGCCAAGGTGTCGACCCCCGAATCGGTGCGCTTCCCTCACGGGAAGAAGTCGGGCGGGACGCTGACGCTGACCGTGGTCGGCGCGCATGCCCCGTTGATGCAGCACCTGACCCCGCTGATCGTCGAGCGGGTCAACCGCTTCTTCGGCTATGCCGCGGTCGACAAGATCGCCTTTCGCCAGGGGCGGGTCGACTGCGTCAGCCGTCCGGTGCGCCCGGTCGCCCGCCCGCTGTCGCGTGAGCTTGGCGAGGGGTTGCGCGAAATCGCCGATCCCGGCCTTCGCGCCTGTCTCGAATCGCTCGCGGCCAAGCTCGAATCGTCCGCCGGGGCGCCCGCGCTCCCGAGCGAAACAATGTCCGATCCCATTCCCCCGCTACGGAGAATAAGTTGAACATGAAGCCTCTCCCCTTCCTGATCGCCACCGCCGCGGTCCTCGCCACTGCTGCGTGCAATGCCGATCAGGCCGCCACCACCGCCAATGCGGCCGACATCCCGGTCACCGCGACGCCGGTGCCCGCGCCCAACAATGGCGACTGGAGCACGATCGTCACGCAGACGCCCGAGGGCGGCTTCCTGATGGGTAACCCCGACGCGCAGGTGAAGCTGGTCGAATTTGGCTCGATGACCTGCCCCCACTGCGCCGATTTCGACGAGAATGGGCTGAAGCCGCTGATCGACGAGTACGTCAAGAAAGGGCTTGTCTCGTTCGAGTTTCGCAATTTCGTTCGCGATCCCTATGATATTACCGCCGCGCTGGTGGCGCGCTGTGGTGGCCCGACCAGCTTCTTCGGCCTGACCCGTGCCATGTACGCCGACCAGGAAAATTGGATTACCAAGGTTCAGGCTGATCCGGCGGCAATGCAGGCGTTGGAGAACCAGCCCCCGCAAGCGCAGTTCAAGGCGATTGCCGACCTCGCCGGCTTCCCGGCCTTCGCGGCGATGCGCGGCGTCCCGCGCGCAAAGACCGAAGCTTGCCTCGCCGATCCGGCAGGGGCGAGCCGGCTGGTCGAGATGAACACCGACGCTGCGACCAACTTCAAGGTCCCGGGCACCCCGTCGTTCCTGATCAATGGTAAGCTGGTGGAGAATGTGTCGAACTGGACGACGCTCGAGCCGGCGATCAAGTCCGCGCTGAACAGCTGACGCGCGGCGGGGGGCTCGGATATTGCGCTTTCGCCGGCTGAAACTCAGCGGCTTCAAGAGCTTCGTCGAGCCCGCCGACCTGCGCATCGAACCGGGGCTGACCGGAGTCGTCGGCCCCAACGGCTGCGGCAAGTCGAACCTGCTCGAGGCGATCCGCTGGGTGATGGGCGAGGCAAGCCCCAAATCGCTGCGCGGCGCCGGCATGGAAGACGTCATCTTCGCCGGCACCGCGATGCGGGCTGCGCGCGACTTCGCGGAAGTGTCGCTGCTGATCGAGCGCGAGCCGGGCGAGGAAGGCGGCGGCGAAAGCGAGGTGACGCGGCGGATCGAGCGGGGCGCGGGATCGGCCTACCGCATCGACGGGCGCGACGCCCGGGCCAAGGATGTGTCGCTGCTGTTCGCGGACGCCGCCACCGGGGCGCATAGCCCGGCGTTGGTCAGCCAGGGGCGGATCGGCGCGGTGATCGCCGCCAAGCCGACCGAGCGGCGGATGATGCTCGAGGAAGCGGCCGGGATCGCCGGCCTCCACGCGCGGCGCAAGGATGCCGAGCAGAAATTGCGAGCGACCGAGGTCAATCTCCAGCGGCTCGACGAATTGCTGTCCGATCAGGAAGCGCGGGCCGGGGCATTGCGCCGCCAGGCCAAAGCGGCGGAACGCTATCGCGCACTGACCGAGCGGATTCGCCTGGCCGAAGCCAAATTGCTTTACGCGCGCTGGGCCGAGGCCGATCGCGCGGCCGCCAAGGCGGGGGAAGAGGCGAGCGCTGCTCAAGCCGAGGTCACGCGCCTGCACTCGGCAATGGAGACGGCGGAAACGCTCCATCAACGCAGCGCGGCGGTGCTCGCCGAGCGGCGCGAGGCGGCGATGAATGCGCGCGAGGCGGGCCGAACGCTGGCGCATCAGCTGGCCACCGCCCGAGCGCGGCGCGACACGGTGGTGCGG
>JALYQH010000263.1 GCA_030855945.1 Pseudomonadota bacterium
GCGATCGCCGCCGGCGTCATCGCCCTGCTGCTGGCGCTCGCGCTCGCCTTCCTGCTCCCGCTCAAGACCGTCGAGCCCTATGTCGTGACCGTCGATCGCCAGACCGGCGCGGTCGAGGTGGCGTCGAGCCTGGCCTCGGGTCAGATTTCCCAGAATGAAGCGGTCATCCAGTCGCACCTCGCCAATTATGTCGTGGCGCGCGAATCGTTCGACCAGACCGACCTCGCCGAGCAATATCGCCGGGTGCAATTGATGTCGGCGCCGGCGGCATCTCGCGCTTATGTCGCCTCGATGGCGGCGACCAACCCCGAAAGCCCGCTGCGCACGCTCAGCAAGGGCGACACCGTCTCGGTCAAGGTCAAGAGCGTTTCGATCACCGGGCCTGGAACGGCGCTCGTGCGGTTCGAGGCGACGCGCGGGATCACTGGCGAGACGAATTTCGGTCCGACCAACTTCGTCGCCGCGATCAGCTTCGGCTTCAGCAATCGTCCGCTGAGGACCGCCGACCGCTACGATAATCCGCTTGGCTTCCAGGTCACGCGCTATCGGCGCGATGTCGAGGGGTTCGCGGGATGAGAATGATCGCCGCTCTCCTGTTGTTCTTCACTCTGACCGCCGAGCGGCTGCCCGAGCCAGGGCTGGTCGATCCGCATATCCAGACGATTCTCTACGAGCCCGATGAGGTCGTCCGGCTGCGCGGCGCGCTCGGCTGGCAGATCATGCTCGAGTTCGCGCCTGACGAGCGGATCGAAAATGTCTCGATCGGCGACGCGCTGGCGTGGCAGGTCACCCCCAACAAGCGCGCTCGCAACCTGTTCCTCAAGCCGCTGATCAAGAATGCGGCGACCAACATGACGGTCGTCACCGATCGCCGCCGCTATTCCTTTTCGCTCGAGACGGCCGATCGGATGCGTGACACGCCATGGGTGGTGCGGTTCGAATATCCGCAGGAGGTCTTTCTTGTCGCCGAGGCGCCGCCGCCCCCGCCCTCGCCGCCGCTCAATTTCAGCTATGCCGTGACCGGCGATCCGTCGGTTGCTCCGTCGCGCGTGTGGGACGATGGCATAATGACCTATTTCGAGTTCAGCCCCGAAAAGGCGATTCCGGCGATTTTTGCCGGGGGCCCTGGCAAAGACGAGTCGCTGGTCAATTCGATGACTCGCGGGCGGGTCATGATCGTTCAGCAGACCAGCGGCCGGTTCACGCTGCGCACCGGCGAGCAGGTCGCGACGGTCGAGTATCGCAGTGGAGATAAGCAATGACCGAGACCCTGTTGGTCAAGCAGCCCGTCGTCGCGCGCCCGCCGCGCCCGGCGCCGGTGGCAGCGCTTGCCGGGACCCTCGCAATGGTCGGATTAGGCGTTTTCCTGTGGCTTTCCGAAGCGCGCGCCGGACAGGCCGACGGCGATGCCTTGCCGGCGCTCGCCGCAAGCACCGCCCCGGCCCCCGCGCCGGCGCCGGAGACTCCCGCCGCGCGTCCGGCGGATCTTGTCCAATCCATTCCCAACAGCCCGCCCGACCAGAGTGGCCCGGTGACGCTGGTCGCCACGCCCGGGCCGCGCGAATTTTTCTCTGGGACGCCGACGATCCCGACCCAGGCCCCGAACGCCGGCGCCGACCGCGAACGCGAGCGGCTTCGCGCTCCGGCGTTGGTGATCGATCTCGCGCAGGCTCAGATACCGGGAACGGCCGGCGAGACTCGAAGCGATTCGGGAACCCAGGTGATTGTTGCACCGGCTAACTCGAGTGCCAGCGATCGCAACCTGTCCGAAACCGAGCGCTTCTCGGCGCGGGTCGGCGGCGAGGAGGCCGAGGTCTCGTCGGCCCGGCAACTTCCCTCGCTCGATCGCCTCGTTCCGCAGGGCGCGATCATCGGCGCGGTGATGGAAACCGCGCTCAATTCGGACCTCCCCGGCTTCGCCCGCGCGATGACCCAGCGCGACGTCTACAGCTTCGACGGCTCGGCCGTGCTGATTCCGGCGGGAAGCCGGGTCATCGGCCAGTATAAGTCCGGCGTGGCGCAGGGCGCCTCGCGGATATTCATCCTGTGGACCCGGCTGATCCGCCCCGATGGCGTGTCGATCGAACTCGCCTCTCCCGCGACCGACGATCTTGGCCGCGGGGGGCTTGGCGGCAAGGTCAATCGCCACTTCCTCCGGCGCTACGGCGGCGCCATATTGACCTCGGTGCTGAGCGCCGGCCTGACTGCCGCCACGGCCCGGGCGCAAGGCGGCTCGACGGTCATCGTCGGCGGTTCGGGCCAAGCCAACTCGCTCGCCAGCCAAGCCGCCAGCGGCGACGATATTCCGCCGACGATCACTACCAGGCAGGGCGCGCCCGTGCGAATCTTCGTCGCCCGCGACCTTGATTTCTCGGGCGTGGGCCCAGCGCGGTGAGCTCGGCGCAACGGGTCTATCTCGACGCCTTCCTGGCGCCGCTCGCGGCCTATCTCGGCCGCGAGGACGTCACCGATCTCTATATCAATCGCCCCGGCGAGCTGTGGCTCGAAACCGCGCAGGGGATTGAGCGCCACGACGTCGGGACGCTCGACGACGCCTCGCTGTGGCGGCTGGCGCGGCAGATCGCGGCAGCGTCGGACCAGGGCATCAATCGCGAGCATCCGCTGCTCGCCGCGACCCTGCCCGACGGCGCGCGGGTGCAAATCTGCGCCCCGCCGGCGACGCGCGGCAACGTCATCGTCGCCATTCGCAAGCACAGTATGCCCGACCTCCGGCTGTCGGATTATCTCGCCTCGGGAGCTTTCGCCCGGGTCGGCGAGGAAGCGCTGCGGCTCGAGGCGGTCGACGCCGCGCTCGCCGATCTGCTCGACGCCGGCCAGACCCTCGAATTCCTCGCCCAGGCGGTCCGCGCGCGAAAGACGATCGTCATCGCCGGCGGCACCGGCACCGGCAAGACCACCTTCCTCAACGCCTTGCTCAAGGAAGCATCCGAGCATGAGCGGATGGTGCTGGTCGAGGACACGCCCGAAATCCAGCTTCACCACGCCAATGCCGTCGGTCTGATCGCGGTCCGAGGCAAGCTCGGCGAGGCATCGGTAAGCCCGGCCGATTTGGTCGAGGCGGCGCTAAGGCTGCGCCCCGACCGGATCATCATGGGCGAAGTGCGCGGCGCCGAGGCGATGAGCTGGCTGCGCGCGGTCGGCACCGGGCATCCGGGATCGATCACCACGGTCCACGCCAGCTCGCCGCGCGGCGCGGTCGACCAGATGGCGCTGATGGCGATGATGGCCGGGACCGAGCTCCGCCGTTCCGAATTGGTCGAATTCATCGAGGGCATCGTCGACATATTCGTTCAGCTTGGCCGCTCCGATGGCGCCCGGATCGTCACTGAAGTCACTTTCGGCCGTGCGCGGGGCGCCCGCCCGGCCTGAGCGCGCTGCCGTTGAACATCGGTCCCCCGGTCGATAAGAGCCTGAGCCATGACCAGCCCCGCCGAACTGCCCCCGGTGACAATCCTCATCGAGTGGGAAAATGCCATCGATGTCGAGGACGAATGGACCGAGAAATCGATGGCCGCGCTGCTGCGCGAGATCAAGTCGGTCGCTGGCCGGATGGCCGAGAAGCCCCGGATCAATTATCTCTACGACGACACCGCGGTCGAGCCCGAAGCGATCACGCGGGTCATCGCCAAGGTCGCTCCCCAACTGGAGGAGCTGGCCGACCTCGAAATCGTCCCGACACCGGGGCTGAGCTATTATGAGCTGAAGAATTTCGGCGTGGCGCGCGCCACCACGGCAATTTCGATCATGCTCGACAGCGACACCTCGCCCCAACCAGGGTGGCTCGAAAATCTGCTCAAGCCGTTCGCCGATCCGGAAATCATGGCGGTCGGCGGGTTCACCGTGCTGGGCTACGAGGATTTGCTGTCGCGGACGATGGCGCTGAGTTGGATCTTCAACCTCGCCGACGAGCGCGAGAAGACCGAGCGGCGCCGTCAGATCCACGTCAACAATTGCGCGGTGCGAACCGACTTCTTCCACAACAATCCGTTTCCCGATTTGCCGCTGTTCAAAAAGCATTGCGGCTTCTGGGTGCGCGACCTGACCGCGCGCGGGATCCGCTTCGTGCGTACCGCCGACGCGGTCACCGTCCACGCGCCGCACCCGGGATATAAATATGTCGCCTACCGCGCATGGATGACTGGCAGCGACCTCGATTATCAGGGGTATCAGACCATATCCCCCTCGCGCATCCGCCGCCTGCAGTTCGCGCTGACCTATTTCACCAAGAAGGTCGCCCGGTCTTGGGCGCGGGTTCTCTCCAAAGGCCACAAGGTCGATCTGCCGCTGTGGCAGCGTCCGGCGGCAATGGTAGTCGGCTTCGGCTTCTATTTCATCGTGCTGATCAGCCAGCTCAAGGCGATCGCGACCCGCAGCTACGCAGCGCTCCCTATCGCAAGCGGCGCGGTTCAGCCCGAGCTGCAGGCGAGCGTCTGACCGCATTTTTCTCCTTGCGGCGGCTCATCAACTCGCGAGCGCCGGTGAACAGCAATCCAAGCAAGGGCAGCGTCTTGAACTCGCGGCGAAGCAGCCGAGTATCGCGAAGCACATCGGCCACCCTCCCGCGCGCCAGCAGTCGGGCGAGATGGCGGCTCATGTCGCGCGCCAGGCCGACGGAATAGCGGGGGTTGGCGGCATATTCGGGATGGCGCCGGCACAGTTCGATCGTCGCGCCGACATAGTTTCGCAGATCGTCCGAAATTGCACCGGCCGTCCAGCATTTGGTCCACAACACCTTGTCGGTCGAAGTGCAGCGCGCGGTGCGGGCGAGCCTGATAAGAAAATCGAAATCCTGGAGCCGCTTGAGGCTTTCATCGAACATTCCGGCACGCACCGCCGCATCGCGCCGCACGGTGATCGCCGGAGTCGCCTTCCACAGCCGCCGCCCGAACAGCGCTTCGGCGAAGGCGGCGGTGTTATCGATCACCGGATTTTGGCGAGAAACGGGCAGGCGTCCACTGCCGGCGGGAAACGCCTTGGTGAAGCTGTCGACCAGAACCTCGGTCTCGGGCCGCTCTTCAAATATGCCTACGACGACCCTGAGCTTGTGCGGCAAATAGACGTCGTCGCTATCGAGGAAGGCGAGCAAGGGCGCGCTCGCGGCCTCAATTCCCCGATTGCGCGCGGGGTTGCTGCCCTGGTTTTTGCCTAGCCGGATCAGGCTCACCCGCGGATCGGCGACCGCCTCGACCGCCGCGCACGTCGCGTCAGTCGACCCGTCGTCGACGACGATCAGCTCGAAATCGGCGAAATCCTGACCAAGCACGCTGTCGATCGCGCTGCGAACCACGGCGGCGCGATTGTGGACCGGCATGATCACGGCAATAGCTGGCAAGCGGACGTCCTTCCTCAGCGACCGCCTTAACCGCGCGGCGGCGCCGCTCGCAACCACGGCGAGGTTGGCGGCACGCGCGCTCGACGCTAGAGCCGCCCTCATGACCGCTACGACATCGACTGTTCAACAGCAGGAAAAGCGCGCCGGGCTGCTGCTGGTCGGGGCCGCGGCGGCGGCGTTGCTGCTCGCCAATTTCGGCTGGGCCGACGGCTATCACCATTTGCTCGAAACGCGCGTTGGCCCACCGATGCCGCGGCTGGGCGCAATGACGCTTCATGAATGGGTCGCCGACGGGCTGATGGCGATCTTTTTCCTGCTGGTCGGGCTCGAAGTGAAGCGCGAATGGCTGGTCGGGCGAT
>JALYQH010000321.1 GCA_030855945.1 Pseudomonadota bacterium
GGGTTGAACTGAGTGCGGTCGATTCCGCGAGTCCAGATCGAAATGTCGCGGTTCATTCGCTGGGCGCGAAGGATCGCGGCGGTCGATTCGGCCGGTGCGACGATCGCATCGCAGCGGCCGTAGAAGCGGCGCAGGATCGCGCGCACCGCCGGCTCGAGCCATTCGAGGTGATAATAGCCGAGATAGGTTTCGAACCGCGTGTGAACCGAGGCGACGACGGGAATCTGGCGCCGCCGCGCCCAGCTGATCGCGCGGTGCGAGACGAGGTCGGGGCTGGCGACGTGGATGATGTTGGGCGCGAACTCGTCCAGATCGCGCCGGACGCTCGCCGACATGCGCAGCGGCAGGCGATATTCGGGCCGTCCCGGCGCGGCGATAGCGGGAACGCTGACGAGGTCGCCGGTTGCCGGGAATGCCGGTTCGTCGATCGTCGGCGCATAGACACGGACGTGCGCGCCCTGGCGGAGCAGGAAGCCGACCAGCCGGTTGAGCGCCTGATTGGCGCCGTCGCGGACATAATTATAATTGCCCGAGAACAGGGCGATGCGCAGTTCTTCGGGCTTCATGACGCCGCCTTAGCGGCAAGCCGCAATAGCGAGCAACCGAGTCAGTCCCTGCGCGGCGGGCGGTAGCCGAGCGCCTCTAGGTCGACGCCTTGTTCGGCGAGCCGCGCCGCGTCGTCGGGCGTGCCATGGCGGAGCAGTGCCTCGACCGGATCGCGCTCCGCCAGCTCGGCAGGATCTTCCCGCTCGTCGAACAACGGCCGAAACGGAAGCTGTTCGTCAGGCGGAGGGTCCGCGTTGAGGCGCGTTGACACCGCCGCGGCGAAGATGACGAAGGAGACAAGAAGAAAGATGAGCAGCATAGACGGACGCTGGACCCGGCGGCGGCGCGATGCAATCCTTCGGGGAGGGACCTGACGATGGACGAAGCGAAGCGCTCAATGGCCCCGGCGGGATCGCGCGATGCGGTGCTGTTGGTCCTCGGTAGCCTGCCGGGCGAGGCGAGCTTGGCGGCGCAGCGCTACTACGCTCATCCCCAGAATCAGTTCTGGCGGTTGCTCGGCGCGGCGCTGTGCGATCCGCTAGCGGACATGTCCTATGAGGATCGCCTCGATCGGCTGGCCGAGCGCGGCATTGCGCTGTGGGACGTGGTCGGCGAGGCACTTCGCCGCGGCAGTCTCGACGGCGCCTTACGCGAGGTGCGGGCCAATCCGCTCACAACGTTCGTGGCAACCCATCCGCGCCTCGCTGCCATAGCGTTCAACGGCCAGACCGCGGCGCGGATCGGGCGGAGCGCGCTGGGCGATTCGACGGGGATTGCCTTGGTCGACCTTCCAAGCTCGAGCCCGGCGTACACCCTCGGCTTCGCTGACAAGGCGGCGCGATGGGCGGTGCTTGGCGACCTTGCGCTCGGGCCGAAACCCGCCACATTAGGGCGATGAACGAGGATATCGAAACCATCGACGAAGAGGTCGGCGAAGAGAGCGCCATGTCGCTGGTCGACGAGGCGCTGGTCGCGGGCAATATCGCCAACACCAACGGCTTGCTCGTGATCCTCGCCAAGCTCGTCGCCAAGGGCATCTTCGACGAAGAGGATCTGCAGGCCTTTTCGGACTCTTACTCGAAACCGCTCGACCATGAGCATATGCGCGACAATGAACTGGTCAGCCAGATGCAGGACCAGATGGAGGAAACGCTCGCGCAACTTATGCTTTTCCTCGCCGACCGGCCGTAGGGCTGGTAAGTTCGGATTCATGTCCCTGCTTTTAGGTCTGTTGCTGTTCGCGGGCACGATCGCCTTCATGGAGGGGTTCGCCTATGTCACGCACCGCTGGGTGATGCACGGGCGATTGGGCTGGATCCTTCACGCCAGCCACCACCGGTCGCGCGAAGGCCGGTTCGAGCTAAACGACCTATACGGCGTGATCTTCGCAATTCCCTCGATCCTGCTGATCTACGGCGGCGTGCAGGGCGGGTGGGGCGCATGGGCGGTTTGGGTCGGGGCCGGGATCGCGGCCTATGGCGCAATCTATTTCGGCTTCCACGACATCGTCGTTCACCGCCGCCTCGACCACCGCCTGGTTCCGCGCTCGGCCTATTTCAAGCGGATCGTCCAGGCGCACCGCATCCATCACGCGGTCGAAAGCCGCGAGGGGACGGTGAGCTTCGGTTTCCTCTATGCGCCGCCAGTCGAGCGGTTGAAGGCGGCGTTGATCGCGAGTGAGGCAGCGACGATCAGGAATCCGAAGGGCGCGTCCACAGTCCTTCGCGGCTGACTTTCGGCGCGGGCATCAATGCCTCGCCAAATGCCTCAATCACCAAAGCGAATTTCTCCGCCTTTGAAATGCTGATGCGCTTGTCCCAGGCGCGCGGGCCTAGGGTCACGGCGCGGGTCGCGACCTCGCCGTAAATACCGGCCGCCGACAGCACGGCCCAGCGGCTGCGGAAGGGCAGCCGGGCCGCGCCGACCTTGCTTGAGCGGCGGTAGGCGTCGGCGAGCGCCGCGAGCCGCTCTGCAATCGCGGGTCGATCGGCCGCGTCAGCCGGGTCCAAACCCCAATCCGCCGGGATATAGGATCGGCCGACGCGGGCGTCGTCGGCGAGGTCGCGCGATATGTTGGCGAGCTGGAAGGCGATGCCCAGGTCGGAGGCGCGATCGAGGGTGTCGCGGTCGGCTGGATCGACTCCCATGACATGGCCCATCATCATGCCCACCGCGCCGGCGACCTGATAGCAATAGGACAGCAATTCCTGCTCGGTGCGCGGCGACCAGCCGGCGGCATCGCGGGCGAAACCGGCAAGGTGATCGCGCGGCAGGCCCGGCGGAATGTCCGTTTCCGCCGCTACCACCGCCAGCGAGTCGAAGGGCACGAGTCCCGTTGCGTTTTTAGTCAGCGCGGCGTCAGTCCGGTCGCGGAGGAAAGCGAGGCGCTCGGCGGGATCGTCAGGCGTGACCGCGTCATGGCCGAGCGTCTGGCCGTCGGTTACGTCGTCGCACGCCCGACACCAGGCGTAGAGCAACCAGCTTCGCTCCCGCGTTTTGAGATCGAAAATCTGGCTGGCGAAGCGAAAGCTTTTCGAACCGGCCGCAATGGTGCGTTGCGCCTCCTCGACTATCCGCTGGCGCGCCTCGCTCATGCCAGCATCAGTCCGGCGGTGGCCTCGGCGCTGCCGACGACGCCAGGGATTCCGGCGCCGGGATGAGTCCCCGCG
>JALYQH010000295.1 GCA_030855945.1 Pseudomonadota bacterium
GCTCCCAAACATCGGCCAGTCGAGTCAAGGCGGCGCCGATCCGTGGAGACTTCATGCCGACCCAACGCCGACTTGCGAACGCCATCCGGGCCCTGGCGATGGACGCGGTCGAAGCCGCCAATTCCGGCCATCCCGGCATGCCGATGGGCATGGCCGACGCCGCGACCGCATTGTTCACGCGCCATCTGAAGCATGATCCGAGCGACCCAAGCTGGCCCGACCGCGACCGCTTCGTGCTGTCGGCGGGTCATGGCTCGATGCTCATCTACGCGCTTCTTCATCTGACCGGTTATGCGCGCCCGACGCTCGATGACATTCGGGGCTTCCGCCAATTGTCGAGCCCGTGCGCCGGCCATCCCGAAAATTTCATGCTCGACGGCATCGAGACGACGACCGGGCCGCTCGGCCAGGGCCTCGCGACCGCGGTCGGCATGGCCATCGCCGAGCGGCACTTGAACGCGGTCTATGGCGATGACCTGGTCGACCACCGCACCTGGGTGATCGCCGGCGACGGCTGCCTGATGGAGGGCGTCAACCATGAAGCGGCGGGGCTGGCGGGCCATCTCAAGCTCGGGCGGCTGATCGTGCTGTGGGACGACAATCGCATCACCATCGACGGATCCACCGATTTGAGCCGAAACGAAGACGTGTTGGCGCGTCACGCGGCGATGGGCTGGCACACCGTCGAATGCGACGGCATGGACAGCGCCAAGGTGACCAAAGCGATCGACGAGGCAACCTCGGACGAGCGGCCCTCGCTCATCCGCTGCAAGACGATCATCGGCTATGGCGCCCCGACTAAGCAAGGCACGTCGGCGACCCACGGCGCGGCGCTCGGCTCTGATGAAATCACGCTCGCCTGCAAGGAATTGGGCTGGAGCGACGAAGCATTCGTCATCCCCGACGACGTCGCCAAGGGCTGGCGCGACGCCGGCGCGCGGAGCGCCAAGGCGCGCGCCGAATGGCACCGCCGGCTCGACGCGAGCGACAAGAAGCAGGATTTCGTGGGCCGCATGGAGGGCAAGGTCGGCAATGACTGGCTGAAACCCTATCTCGACGCGCTGATCGCCGACCCACCCAAGGTTGCGACGCGCAAGGCGTCCGAGATGGCGTTGGAAGTGATCAATACCGCGATTCCGGCGACAATCGGCGGATCGGCCGACCTCACGGGGTCGAACAACACCAAGACCAAGGCGCTGCAGGCGCTCGATTCGTCATATTATGGCGGCCGCTACATCTACTACGGCATCCGTGAATTCGGCATGGCCGCGGCGATGAACGGGATGGCGCTCCACGGCGGGGTGATCCCCTATGGGGGCACGTTCCTGGTATTCGCCGATTATTGCCGGCCTGCGATCCGCCTCAGCGCGCTGCAAAATGCGCGGGTCATCTACGTCATGACCCACGATTCGATCGGCCTTGGCGAGGATGGGCCGACCCATCAGCCGGTTGAGCATCTCCAGTCGCTGCGCGTCATTCCCAATTTGAACGTCTATCGCCCCGCCGACGCGGTCGAGACCGCCGAATGCTGGGCGGCAGCGCTGGCCAGCGAAGGTCCGAGCGTGCTCGCTTTATCGCGGCAGAATCTGTCGCCGGTGCGGACCGAGGCGGCGAGCGAGAATTTGTGCCTGCGCGGCGCTTACCGGCTCAGGACAGCGCAAGCGGCGCGCAAGGTGATCCTGATCGCCACCGGCTCGGAAGTCGAAATCGCGGTGGAGATCGCCGAACGGCTCGAGGGCGAGGGGATTGGCGCCGACGTCGTGTCGATGCCGTCAACCGACCGCTTCGATGCGCAGGATGCCGCCTATCGTGAGGACATCCTTCCCGACGTGTCCAACCGCGAAATATTGCGCGTATCGATCGAGGCGGGGACGACGATCGGCTGGGAGCGCTACACCGGACTTCACGGATTGCGTATCGGCCTCGACCGCTTCGGCGCCTCCGCTCCCGCGCCCGACCTTTACCAGCGTTTCGGCCTGACCTCCGATGCCATCACCCCGAAGATTTTGGAGAAGCTCTCGAAATGACCAAAGTCGCCATCAACGGCTTCGGCCGCATCGGCCGCCTTGTCGCCCGCGCCATCCTCGAGCGCGACGACCACGACCTCGAACTGGTCGCGATCAACGACCTTGCCGATGCCACGGCCAATGCCACATTGTTTCGGCGCGATAGCGTTCACGGCCTTTTCCAGGGAGAGGTCAGTGCCGAGGGCGACACGATGATTGTGGGCGGCAAGCGCATCCGGGTCACCGCCGAGCGCGATCCGGCCAAGCTTCCCCACAAGGAACTCGGCGTCGACATCGCGCTCGAATGCACTGGCTTTTTCGCCGACCGCGAGGGCGGGCAGAAGCATCTCGATGCGGGCGCCAAGCGGGTGCTGATCTCGGCGCCGGCCAAAGGCGCCGATTTGACGGTCGTTTACGGGGTCAATCACGACAAGTTGACCGCCGATCACACCATCGTATCGAACGCGAGCTGCACCACCAACTGCCTCGCCCCGGTTGCCAAGGTGCTTAACGATTTTGTGGGCATCGAGCGCGGGCTGATGACCACCATCCACGCTTACACCAACGACCAGAAGATCCTCGACCAGATTCACCCCGACATGCGCCGCGCGCGCGCCGCGGGGATGTCGATCATTCCGACCACTACCGGCGCCGCCCGCGCGGTCGGCGAGGTGCTGCCCGAACTGAAGGGCAAGCTCGACGGCTCAGCGATCCGCGTGCCGACCCCCAACGTCAGCCTGGTCGACCTGACCTTCACGCCAGGGCGCGATACGTCGGTGGGGGAGATCAACGGAGTCCTCAAAAAAGCGAGCGAAAGCGGCGCGTTGAAGGGCATCCTTGCCTATACCGATGAACCCCTCGTCTCGATCGACCTCAACCATAACCCCGCCAGCTCGACCGTCGACAGCCTCGAAACCGCGGTGCTCGAAGGCAAGCTGGTTCGCGTGGTGAGCTGGTATGACAATGAATGGGGCTTTTCGAACCGCATGGTGGATACTGCCGGGGCGATGGCCAAGTTGGGATAGGAACGCCACCCCAAGCCGTTCGCCCTGAGCTTGTCGAAGGGCCGTTCTTCTTTTTGGGGTAAGCAAGAAGGGCAGTCCTTCGACAGGCTCAGGACGAACGGTGTTTTTTGGTGAGCAATTTCAAGACCCTCGATGATCTTCCCGCCGACCTCACCGGCAAACGCGTCCTGGTGCGCGTCGACCTCAACGTACCGATGGACGGTGCGTCCGTAGCCGACGACACGCGGCTGAGGGCGATGCTTCCGACTGTGCTCGAACTGGCTGACAAGGGCGCGCTAGTGTTGCTGCTGTCGCACTTTGGGCGCCCCAAGGGCCGCTCGCGCCC
>JALYQH010000326.1 GCA_030855945.1 Pseudomonadota bacterium
GCTCGTCATCTGCGAGAAAAGCGGCCCAGCCGCCGACCATGCCGGCGCCGACGATAAGCGCGACGACAATTAGAACCCGATCGTCCACAAGCTGTTCCCCCAGCTGACCCAGCCGTGATATGATCCAACCCTGTCGTTTGCAAGCATGCGGAGCAAGTGCTCGCCGTCGCCGATACCGAGCCGGCGGGGGTTACCCGGCGGGCGACTGGAGTTTCGAATTCCAGCGCACCCGCAGCCGCCTCGAGGAAAGCAGAGCGCCGATTACCTCGGCGAAGGCCACGGGCTGCACGAGGATTGACGAACGCGCCCCGGTGCCTAGCCTTTCACCTCAACTAGGGGAGAATGATGATGCGCCGACTCGCTGCCGCCTGCCTGCTGCTCCTGTCGACCGCGGCGACCGCCGCCAACCCGGTTCTCGGACTATCGAAGCTCGATCCCGCGTGGCAGGCGCGGTCGAAGGCGATGTTCAAGACGGCGATCGAGATACCGACCGTCGCCGAGCGCGGCCAAATGCCGAAAATGGCCGAGTTTGTTGCCGCCGAGCTGAAAAAGGGCGGCTGGGCTGACGGCGACATCAAGATTTTGCCGCACGACGGCCGCGCCGGCGACAAGACGGTGTCACTGGTCGCGCGCTGGAAGGGCAGCGGAGCGGGGGGCAAGAAGCCAATCCTGATCCTCGCCCACATGGACGTGGTCGAGGCCAAGCGCGCCGACTGGAAGGAAGATCCGTTCGCCTTCATCGAAAAAGACGGCTATTTTTACGGACGCGGGACGAGCGACGACAAGCAAGGGGTGATCGCCACCGCCGCGGCGCTGATCAAGCTGCGCGAGGCCGGATTCAAGCCGGCGCGCGACATCGTCGTCTTTTACACCGGCGATGAGGAAACCGAGGGCAATGGCGCGCGGCTCGGCGCGACCGAATGGCGTTCGCTGCTCGACGCCGAATATGCGCTCAACGCCGATGCCGGCGGTGGTGCCTATACCGCCGACGGACGGTCGCTCGGCTTCGGCCTCCAGACCGCCGAGAAAATCTTCCAAAGCTATCATTTCACCGCGCGCAACCGCGGCGGGCACAGCAGCCGCCCGCGCCCCGACAATGCGATCTACGACCTGTCGGCGGCGCTCGGGCGCCTCGCGGCGCACCGCTTCACGCCGATGCTCAACGAGACCACGCGCGCTTACTTCACCGAGCGCGCCAAGCAGGAGAAGGGCGCGCTTGGCAATCAGATGCGTGCGTGGCTCGCCAATCCCGACGATGCCACGGCGGCCGATGCGATCGAGGCCAATGAGCTCGAGACCGGGAGCACGCGGACGCGCTGCGTCGCGACCATGCTCGACGGCGGACATGCCCAAAATGCGCTGCCGCAATTGGCGCAGGCGACGGTCAATTGCCGGATCATGCCGGGGATCGATCCCAAGACCGTCGAGGCCGAACTCAAGGCCGTCGCCGGAACAGGGATCGAGGTGACGCCGTTCGCTAACCAGGGCCGCATCACCCAGGCCTCGCCGCTCCGCCCCGACGTGGTGAAAGCCTATAGCGACGCGGTCCGCCGCACCCATGGCGCCGCGACCCAGATCATCCCGCAAATGTCGACCGGCGCGAGCGACGGACTGTACTTTCGCGCGGTCGGGATCCCGGTCTATGGGGTCGAAGGCTCATACGGCATTTCCCCCGACGACGAGCGCGCGCACGGCCTCGACGAGCGTATCCCGGTCAAGGCATTTTACGATAGCGTCATCCACTGGGAATATCTCTTGCGGACCCTCGCCGGCCAATGAGCAAAAGGGCCGCCGCGGTTTACCGCAGCGGCCCCACCGGCCGGTTGCACTCAGCCGTAGCAGCTTAACGACTGAAGAATGGGCGGCGGGGAGGGGATTGCCCCGCCGCCCAAGACCTAGTGCGGATTACAGGCCGATGATGCGGCGCACGAGGCTGGTCAGCGGATCGACCTCGTAAATGAAGCGGTCGCGCGTGATGTATCGATAATCATCATCGAGGTTGTAGCGCGTGCGATAATCGACCGGGATGTTGTCGTAAGGCGTATAGTAGCCGTAGTTCGCCGGCACCCGCTGGCCCTCGCGGAACATCCGCTTCGCCTGACCCGGGGGCACGCAAGCCGGGTTCTTCTTGGCCAGACCCGGCGGGCAGGCGCCGCCGTTCCAGCGATTGCCCATCGCTTCCTGGCGATCGTCGATCCCGTTGCGGTTGCGATCGATCGACCGCTCGCGATAGTCGGGGATGCCGTTGCGATTAATGTCGACCAGGCGCCGCTCGCGATAGTCGAGGATACCGTTGCCGTTGG
>JALYQH010000353.1 GCA_030855945.1 Pseudomonadota bacterium
GTCGAGGTTCGCACGCGTGGCGAGCGGCAGATCGTCGACCGTTCCGCCGAGCAGCAGGTCGATGGTCCCGGCGCGAAACGCCTTTATTCCTTCGGCCGCCGGCATCGCGGACAGGCGGACATTTTCGCGCTCGCCGGGCTCGCCGTCGATCTCCGCCGGCCGCCATGTCAGCTCGATCGGGGCGGCGGGATTGGCGCCGCCCTCCGCTTCTTCGCCCGGGTCGGCCGTTTCAGGCTCGTCAATCGTGAACGGACCGCTGCCGACGCCTTCGCGGATCAGCGCCATTTCGGGCTGGGCGAGCAGTTGCAGCAAATTGGGGCGCGGCGCGGTCAGCTTGATCTCGATCACCCGCTCGGTCATCGCCACCACTTCGTCGATCGCGCCCAGGGCGTCGCGGGTTGCGCCGTCGCGGTCGGCGCGCAGCATCCGCGTAAGCGATCGCACAACGTCGCGCGCCATGATCCGCCGCCCGTCGGGCCATTCGCCAGATTGCAGCCGGAAGATGTAGCTGAGGCCGTCGTCGCTGACGTTCCACCGTTCGGCCAGCCCGGGCTCGACCTCGCCGGCGGCGTCGAACCGCACCAGCCCCTGCGCCACATTGACTCGCAGCACCGCCTGGCCTTCACTGGCCGGCGGCAGCAGCGGATCGCCGAGCATCACTTCGCCGGTCCCGATCACCGCGGCATTCAAGGATTGCGATTGCTCGGAACCGCATCCCGCGACGGCCAGCGCCACGCCGACCAGGGCCAATATTGAAAGACGGCGGGGGCGCGGCATTGCGCCGACTGTAGGCGAAACCGGGCGTTCATCAACCACTGGATATATCGGCACGGCTGTTTTACTGAGGTAACTCACCGGCGCCCATCGCGCCATCGGGAATGAGGGCGAGTGGCCGACGAACCTGGCTTTTGGCGGCGTGGCGGGCGCGATGTCGAGCAGCTCGACGATCCGTTTCCCGCGCCCGAGCTGCCCCCGGAATCGGCGCCGCCCACACCGCCCCAGCGCCGCCGCTGGCTGCGCCTGTCCTTCTACGCATTTTTCGTTCTGCTGTTCGTCACGCTCGCCTGGCTGGTGATCACCGCGCCATTGGGCCGCGCGCTCGAGCCGCTCGACGAGCCGGCGATGCTGCTGGTCAGCGAGGAGGGTAGGCCGATCGCTCGGCGCGGGGCGATGAAGGAAGCACCGGTTGAGATTGCCCGGCTCGACCCGCTCACCCCGGCGGCATTCATCGCCATCGAGGATCGCCGCTTCCGCTCGCACTGGGGGGTCGATCCACGCGCGATTGGCCGCGCGATGGTCACCAATGTACGGGCGGGCGGGGTACGCCAGGGCGGCTCGACGCTCACGCAGCAGCTCGCCAAGACGAGCTTCCTCTCATCGGACCGTTCGCTCAAACGCAAGGCGCAGGAGGTCATCATCGCTTTCTGGCTGGAAGCGTGGCTGACAAAAGACGAAATATTGTCGCGCTATATGTCGAGCGTCTATTTCGGCGACGGCGTCTACGGCCTGCGCGCCGCTTCCCGCCATTATTTCGACCGCGAGCCCGAACGCCTCTCGCTCGCTCAGTCGGCGATGCTGGCGGGAATAGTTCAGGCGCCCTCACGGCTCGCCCCAACCCGTAACCTCGCGGGCGCGCAGAAGCGCAGCCGGCTGGTGCTTCAGGAGATGGCCGACACCGGCGTCATCACGCTGGCGCGGGCGCAGGCGACCAATTCTGCGCGCCCGGTTGCTTCCGACGCCGAAGTCCCAACCGGCACTTATTTCGCCGACTGGGTCTCGCCCGCCGCGAAGGCCGCGTTCGACGCCGATTATGGAGAGGTCAAAGTGCCGACGACGCTCGACGCCGATCTCCAGCGCCTCGCGGTGCGCGCCGTCTCCAACGCCGGGGTCGGCGATGCGCAAGCGGCATTGGTGGCGATGCGCCCCGACGGCCGCGTGGTCGCGATGATCGGCGGCAAGAGCTATAAGAAATCGCCGTTCAACCGCGCTGCTCAGGCCCGCCGTCAGCCGGGATCGGCATTCAAGCTGTTCGTCTATCTCGCCGCGCTTCGCGCCGGCTACTCGCCCAACGACATGATCGACGACTCGCCGATCACCATCGACGGCTGGACGCCGCGCAACAGTGATGGCGTCTATCGCGGCAGTATCACTCTTCGCGAGGCCTTCGCCCGGTCGAGCAACGCCGCCGCGGTGCGGCTGTCGGAGCGGGTCGGCCGCGACAATGTCCTGCGCGCGGCGCGCGAGCTCGGCGTCAAATCGCCGCTGACCAACAGCCCGAGCATCGCGCTCGGGAGCTCGGGAGTCAGCTTGATTGAGCTGACCGCGGCCTATGCCGCGGTGGCTGGCGGACGCTACCCGGTGCAGCCGCGCGGGCTTCCGCTCTCGGCCGAGCCGGACCGTGGAATCGCCGGCTGGCTCACGCCGGGAGGCTCGCTTAGCGCACGCCGCGATTGGGCGCCGATGCTCGACTTGTTATGGGCCGCGGCCAATGACGGCACCGGGCGCCGCGCCGCGCTGGCCACGCCGACGTTCGGCAAGACCGGCACGACCCAGGACAATCGCGACGCGATCTTCGTGGGCTTCGCCGGCGACCTGGTGGTCGGGGTGTGGGTCGGGCATGACGACAACCGTTCGCTCGGCAAGGTCACCGGCGGGACGGCTCCCGCCAAGATCTGGCGCGCATTCATGGCCCCGGCGCTGGCGATCGACCGCCGCGCCGGCCCTGCGCTGCCCTATCGCGCGCCGCAGCCGCGCCGGCCCGAGCCAAGCCAAAGCCCGATTCCGGAGGGATGGGGCGACGACGCGATCGGCGAACTGTTCGACGCGGCGCGCGAGCTGATCGACTCCCTCGCCCAAGAATAATGAGGTTAACGCCCGGAAACCGGGGACTTTAACCTCTTCATAACCAGCGCCGGATTATTACCCATCTCATCCGGAGCGGGGACCGCTTTCGGTCGGGGGTGTGGATCCTCCGAAGTGGAACCTTAAGGAGACCAGAGATGGCGAAGTTTCTCAAGCTGATCAAGAACGACAAGGGTGCAACCGCGATCGAGTACGGCCTGATTGCCGCCCTCATTGCCGTCGCCGCGATCACCGCGATGACCAGCATCGGTTCGAAGCTCGGCACGACCTTCAACAACGTTTCGTCGAACCTCGACTAAGAGGTCGGCCTTACGGTTGAACGGCAACGGCGGCGTCGCGAGACGCCGCCGTTTTCGTATGCGCGACAGCGGTGCCGAACGTCGTTAAATTACATCAAATCGCGAAGCGCAGGCTGACCCTCACGCTTCGCGGCTGGAAGACATGGTAGTGAATGTCTTCAACGCCTTCCGCGGGCTCTTCGGGAAGCCGCGAAGCGTAAAAATAATCCACGTCGTGATCCTTGCTGTCGAGCAGGTTGAACACATCGAAGAATGCGCCGAAGCGGCCCCATTCGCGGCCCGCTCGCAGATTGACGAGCAAGGAGCCGTCCGATTTCGCGCTATTGTCCTCGATCAGGGGATATTTGCCGAAATAGCGCAGCCGCGCCGTCGCCAGCCAGCCGCCATCGGCCCTGGCTGTCATCCCGCCACTGACGACCAGCGGGATCGAACCCGCAATTCGGTTGCCGACCGGGTCGTCGTCGAGAAATCGGGAATTGGTGTAGGACATTTCCAGCTCGCCGCTGAGGTAGCGGCTGCCGAAATAATAAATGCCGAGCTCCATTCCATCGCGCTTGCTCGGCCGGCTTGCTTCGGTGTTTCCGGCATCTCCCACGAACAGCAGTTCGGAATCGAGCCGGAGGGTCCAGGCCGCCAGAGTGGCTTGCACGCGGTCCGAAAGGAACAGCCGCGCACCGATCTCGCCGCCGATCGACGCGACTAGTGGATCGACCCGGACGGCGGCATCGCCGCTAACCGGATCGATCGCGATCGTCGTCCCGCGCGCGTCGTTGGAATGGAACCCCTGGCCGACGCTGAGATAGAGTTCGAGCGGCGCCAGCGGCTTGTAGATGACGCTTCCCTTTAACGAGAAGCGGCCGTCGTCGGCGCTGCCCGAATTTTCCGGCAGCGAAATGGCGTTTACGTCGAACCAATAATGGTCGTAGCGCATCCCGACATAGGTCCGCAGCGCGTCGCTGAACGAAAATTCGTTGCTGGCGTGGAGGCCGAAGCTGCTTTGCTCGACCGAATCCTCGCGCACCGTGCTGACCGGCTGACGATCCCGGGTGCGAAACAAGCCGACACGGCCGATGTCGTCATAGCGGCCCTCGGTGCCGGCGCGCCAGCGGCTGCGGCCCATCGTCCATTGCTGCGACACGTTGAAGCCGTAGAGACGTCGCTCGTCGACTTGGCGGAACTGGTCGCCATTGACCGGGTCGTCGAGCAGATAAGTGAAGTTGGAATAAAGGTCGAGGCTGGAGTCGATGGCATAGGCCTGGGCGTTCAAGCGACCGCCGAGCGCAGCGCCCGTCCAGCCGCCGGACAGGCTGTAGCGTGACGACTTGCCGCCGACGGTCGGATCGATCGATCCGAACTGCGAGATCAGACCCTGGTCGACCGCGCGCTGGGGGATCTGGTCGGGCGAGTTCCATTTGTTGGCATAGGCCATGATCATCACATGCCCGCGGCCCGCGCCGACATCCCCGCTATAGCGAAGTAAGCCGCTTCGTTTGCGGACATTCTCGTCAATGTCCGTCCACGGGCCGTCGAAGGTCTGCAACTCTCCGCCGACTAGCAAGTCGCCGCCGCCGACTTCGACCGAATCGACGACCACCCCGCGCCGGTAGCCGAACGCGCCGGCGGTAACCTCCGCGACTCCACGCGGCATCATGTTGGCCACGTCGAACCGCGCCGATCCCGCCGAGGAGAAATCCCCGACGTCGGCGTGATAGGTGCCCTTGCGGTAATGGATTTGCTCGACCGCTTCGGGGATCAGGAAGTTGAGGTCGGTCCACCCCTGGCCGTGGCCGTGCGTGCGCATGTTGACCGGCATGGCATCGACGAAGGTCGCGAAGTCGGTGCCATGGTCGAGGTTGAACCCGCGCAGGAAATATTGATTGGCCTTGCCGCTGCCCGAATGCTGCGTCGCAACGAGACCCGGGACGAACTCCAGCAGGTCGCCGGCGCGAAGCAGCGGGCGGCTGCTGATCTCCTGGCGACCGACCACCCCCTCCGACGCTGAAATCGCCTCGCCGACCAGGTCCAGGCGGCGCCCGGTGACGACGATCTCCTGGTCGCGCGCACGCTCGACATCATCGACAGTTGCTGGCGCGTTCGCCTGGAGGATTTCAGAAGCAGCGGGATCGCTGGAGTCCGTCTCCGCCGGCTGGCCGACTACCGGCGACGCCAGCGCCATGGACAGCAGCAAGACCAGCTCCGCCATGCTATTTCCCCCCCAACGAAACGGCCCGCCAGACAGCATGCGCGATCACTATAAAGGCGAACTATAAGCAAGGCTTTCGCGATTTCGCATAACTTTTGTTATCGCCACACAAAATGGCATCGGTCGGTCAATACCGGAGATGACCGTGGCGCCATTGGCGGCTAAGCAGCGCGCATGAACGACAATCTCTCCGCCGACCGGCCAAATTTCGTCAGCCATCTCGACTGCTCGCTCACTGGCGAGCGTTACGAGGCGAGGCAGCTTCACAATCTATCGCGCGCCGGAAGGCCGCTGCTGGTGCGCTATGACCTCGACGGGGTTGGTAAGGCGCTCAGCCGTGACGCCCTCGAAGCTCGCCCGACCGACCTGTGGCGGTGGCGCGAGCTGCTGCCGGTGCGGCATACCGCCAGCATCGTTTCGCTCGGCGAAATCGAAACGCCGCTGGTCTCGATCCCGCGCTCGGGCGGGACCAATGTGCTGGTCAAGGACGAAGGCCGCCTTCCGACCGGATCGTTCAAGGCGCGCGGGCTGGTGATGGCAGTGGCGATGGCGCGCGAGCTTGGCGTGAAGCGGATCGCCATGCCGACCAACGGCAACGCCGGCGCGGCGCTCGCCGCTTACGCCTCGCGTTGCGGGATCGAGACGATCATTCTCGCGCCCGAGGAAACCCCCGAGGTCAATATTCGCGAAATCGCCGCCCAGGGTGGCCGGGTCTACCGCGTAAACGGGCAGATCGACGATTGCGGCGCGCTCGTCGGGCGCGGCGCCGCCGAGGGCCGCTGGTTCGATTTCTCGACCTTGAAGGAGCCCTATCGCATCGAGGGCAAGAAGACGATGGGGCTCGAGCTTGCCGCCCAGTTCGGCTGGGAATTGCCCGACGCGATCTTCTACCCGACCGGCGGCGGCACCGGACTGATCGGGATGTGGAAGGCGTTCGACGAATTGGAGGCGCTCGGCTGGATCGGCTCGAAGCGGCCGCGAATGTATGCCGTACAGGCGTCGGGCTGTGCCCCAATCGTCCGCGCCTATGAGGAAGGCAAGGAACATGCCGAGCGGTGGGACGATCCCGCCACGGTCGCGGCCGGCATTCGCGTGCCCAAGGCGGTCGGCGATTTTCTTATCCTGCGCGCGGTGCGGGCTTCGGGGGGCGCGGCCTTGGCGGTGGGCGACCCGGCGATCCTCGACGCGGTCAATGCCGCGGCGAAACAGGACGGATTGTTGCTATGCCCCGAAGGCGGCGCGACGCTGGCCGCCTATCGCCAGGCGCTGAAGGACGGCTTGGTCGATGATGAGGAGAGAGTGGTCCTGTTTAACTGCGCCACCGGGCTAAAATATCCGATGGCGCCTGCCGGCAATCATCTCGATCGCTATGGAGAACTCGATCTCGCCCAGCTTTGATTACGCTTGCGCATCGTCCCGGCGATCAGTCGGCTCGTCGTTCCCATCGGAGCCATGCGGTCCAAAAAGGGTTTGGTTTTCAACTCGGTAGAAGCTCGAGAAACCCCCGCCCGAGCGCTTGTCCGAGGTTAAGGAGTCAATCCAATGCGTATCATCGGAATTACAGCCTTGGCGCTTGCCATGTCGGCTCTCCCGCTTTCGAGCGCAGCGACCGCCCAGAACCGCAACGTGCTCAATCAGCAGGGCGGCCTCGTCAACGTCAGCGTCGGCAATGTCGAGCTGCTCAAGAATTTCGCCAACAACAATGAGATCGAGATTCTCAACAACGCCAACATCAGCGTCCCGGTCGTCGTCCAGGCGCCGATCAGCGTTGCCGCCGCGGTATGCGGCGTGGCGGTCAACGTGCTTGCGCGCGGCGGACCGTCGAACAACAGCTGCGACGCGATTAGCGGCTCGGAAGCGCTGACCGATCTCGCGATCAAGCAGATGCAAAAATAGCTTCGGGCCTCCAACCCGGATGAGAACGGGCGGCCTCGAAGGTCGCCCGTTTTTTATGGAGTGCCGGCGTTACTGAGCCGCGGCCGCCGGGGTGACCGAGATCAGCTCCATCTTGAAGCGCAGCACGCTGTTCGCTGGGATCGGGCCAGCGGCGCGCTCACCATAGCCAAGCGCTGGCGGGATCCACACGATCCATTCATCGCCAGGGCGCATCAACATCAGCGCTTCGGTGAACCCGGGCACGAAATCCCCGACCTTTCCCGTAAGCGGATTTCCGCCGGTGTAGCTGCTGTCGAACATCTCGCCGGTGGTCAGCTTGCCCTCGTAGTGGAACACGACCGTATCGTTCGGGCCGGCACGCCGACCAGTCGCCGGGCCGGATTCGACGACAAAATATTGCAGCCCGCTCGGGGTCGTCACAACCCGCTTGGCCGCGGCGTTGCGGACCAGGAAGTCGGCTCCCGGCGCGGTCTCGGGCGGCACCGCAACCGTCGCGCAGGCGCTGGTCAGGAGGAGGAGGGCGAGGGCGATGGGAAGCTTTGTCATGACGATGCTTTAGCAGAGCTGCCGCGTAGCGAAAGGGCCGAAGCGCGCACGGCTGTCACCGGATCGCAGCGCTGAGGTTAATCGTCCCCCTTGGACGGCGCCTCAATGTCCTGTGCGACATGACCCGAGCGCAGCAGGCTGTCGATCTTGCCGCCCTCGTCGAAGCTTTCGTCGGCGCGGAAGCGGATTTTCGCGGCATATTTGGTCGTCACCCGCCGCGCGACTTCCTTCTGGAAGAAAGCGGTATGGGTGCGCAGCGCCTTGAGCACCGCTTCCTCATTGGCCCCTAGCAAGGGCTTCACGAACACTGTCGCCAGGCGGAGGTCCGGCGACATGCGGACTTCGGTGACGCTCACGAGGTGGCTGGCGAGCGTCTCGTCATGCACATCGCCGCGCATGAGAATGTCGCTGAGCGCGTGCCGGACCTGCTCGCCCACGCGAAGCAGGCGTACCGAGCGGCCTTCGGGGGTTTCGACTTTTCGCATGTGTTGGCGTTACGCTCCCTCTGGTCGCTGAGCCTGCTCCGGCCCACGCCCCCATCCGGCCACCAATCTAGGATATT
>JALYQH010000333.1 GCA_030855945.1 Pseudomonadota bacterium
ATGTGGATCCGGCCGACCTGTTCGCTCCACCCGAGGTCGGCGATGGTTCGCGCGACTTTCAGCACGCGGTGATAGCCGCGCGCCGACAGACGCATCGCGGCTGCCGCATCGGCGAGGAGCTTCCTCCCCGGCTCATCGGGCGTGGCAATGCGGTCGAGCAGCACGCCGTCGGCCTCGGCATTGGTGCGCACTCCCTCCGCCTTATAGCGCGTGGTTTGCACCGAACGCGCCTGGGCGACCCGCATCGCGACTTCGGCGCTGCCCTCGCACGGCGGCGGCAGGGTCAAATCGGCGGCGCTGACGCTCGCCACTTCGACGTGAAGATCGATGCGGTCGAGCAGCGGCCCCGAGACCTTGGCCTGATAGTCGGCTGCACAGCGCGGGGCACGCGCGCAGGCCAGCGCCGGATCGCCGAGATGGCCGCAGCGGCACGGGTTCATCGCGGCGATCAGCTGAACGCGCGCCGGGAAGGTGACGTGCATGTTGGCGCGGGCGACGCTGACCGTCCCCGTCTCCAGCGGCTGACGCAGTGAATCGAGCACCGCGCGCTGGAATTCGGGCAATTCGTCCAGGAACAGCACGCCGAGGTGCGCCAGGCTGATTTCGCCCGGCCGGACCTTGAGCCCGCCGCCCACCAATGCCGGCATCGACGCGCTGTGATGCGGGCTTCGAAACGGCCGCCGCCTGAGCCGGCCGCCGTCGAGTTCACCCGCTACCGAGGCGACCATCGACACTTCGAGCGCTTCGGATGGATCGAGCGGCGGGAGGATGCCCGGCAGGCACGCGGCGAGCAGCGACTTGCCCGCGCCCGGCGGCCCGCTCATCAGCAAATTATGTCCGCCGGCGGCGGCAATTTCGAGCGCGCGCTTGGCCACTTCCTGGCCCTTGACCTGAGCGAGGTCGGGTCCGCCGACGAGCGGTTCGGCTTCCCCCGGCTCGGGCGGGCGCAGCGTCGCGGTTCCCTTAAGGTGCGCAAGCAAGGCGAGCAGATCGGGCGCGGCGATCAGCTCGACATTGCCGGCCCATGCGGCCTCCGCACCCTGCGCCGCCGGGCAAATCAGCCCCATGTTCCGCGACGAAGCGTGGAGCGCGGCGAGCAGCACGCCGGGCGAGGCGGCGATCCTGCCGTCGAGACCAAGCTCCCCGACCGCGACATAATGGCTCAGACCCTCGGCGTCGGTTGCGCCGATCGCCGCGAGCAGTCCGAGCGCGATCGGCAAATCGTAATGCGAGCCTTCCTTGGGCAGGTCGGCGGGCGACAGATTGATCGTGATCCGCTTCGGAGGGAGCGCCAGACCAATCGCCGATAGCGCGGCGCGGACTCGCTCGCGGCTTTCGGCGACGGCCTTGTCGGGCAGCCCGACGATAATGAAGTGCGGAAGGCCGGAGGCGAGCTGCACCTGGACCTCGACGGCGCGCGCCTCGAGTCCCAGATATGCAACGGTAGCAACTGTCGCGACCATTATCGGTCGCCCCAAAACTCGAAGTGCAACCTTCCCCCTGGCTCGGCGGCGCAAGCCTAGACCGCGCGCGGCGCCATGCGCAAGCGCCCCTTGTCGTGGAGCCCTCCCCGGCCCACATCTCGCCGCATGTGGACTCGGCAACAGTGGCGTGATTTCGAGGCACGGCCGGCGGTTCGGAATATCATCTTCGGAATCGGCGTGCTGCTGATCATCGTCTCGCCGCTCGCCGGCGTCATTCCCGGACCAGGAGGACTGTTCGTTTTCGCCGCCGGCCTCGCGCTGATGCTGCGCACGAGCATGTGGACCAAGCGCCGCTACGTTCGTTTCAAGCGCTGGAAGCCCAAGGCCGGGCGCTGGACCGACTGGGGCCTGCGCCGCGAAAGCGCCAAGCGCCGTGAGGTGATTCGCAAGGAGCGCGAGGAAATCGGCTGTCCTCCGCCCACCGACGAACTGGTCGAAGGTCCGATCGTCCACGCCATCCCTGGCCCGCCCTTGTCGAAGCCGGAAATGCCCGGCGATCCCGAGCCTCGCGATTGACTTTGGCGCCCTGCCCCCGTATCGGCGCCCACGACAGCGGCCGCATGCGCGGCCCTTTTTGCATTAGACTTTGAAGGCATGAGCGATGAAGCGCACTTTTCAGCCGAGCAACCTGGTCCGCGCGCGGCGCCACGGCTTCCGTCACCGCAGCGCGACGGTCGGCGGCCGCAAGGTGCTGGCCAACCGCCGCTCGCGCGGCCGCAAGAAGCTCAGCGCCTAGACCCTGCATCACCGGGGCGGAGGCCCCGTGACGGAGTCGATTTTGGTGTAGGGATAGGCGCGAGGAGGGAGC
>JALYQH010000113.1 GCA_030855945.1 Pseudomonadota bacterium
TTTCCAATAATCGGTGGTGCTTTTATAGTGCAGCGGGAACGGAGGCTTTTGAGCAGCGGTCGCAAACTCATTGGCGAACAGCAGGACCGAACCATCTTCGAACAGAAGCCTGGAGACGCCGTCTACACCAGCGGAGCTGGCCGACGCCGCGCGGTCATTCCTAACGACGTCGTGCAATACCGCATTATATCTGTCGGGCCCGAACGTGGAAGAGATCGTAGCACGGGCCTGTGGCCACCGCGCCAGATCGATCGCCGCGCATTGCCGCACCAGCTCCGCGAAGAATTTGCAATTCTTCCGCGCGATGAAGAAGCTGTTGTTCAGATAAGGTCTCGCCGTTCGGAAATAGAGCATGCTGCTTCCTGAACGGAGCCCGTGGTTCAGGACGTGGCCGACGCCGGCTATCGGCCAGGAATCGATGTCGAGATAGAGACACTCGAAACGCGACGCATAAGCGATGCGGAAAATGTCCGACTCCAATGCGAAGTCGAACGACTGTTTGAAAGCGGCCCCGAATTCGGGGGCATTAGCGGCTATCCAGCTCTCTGCCGTTTGCCGATCATATATTGAAACAGGCCCGAGGCCCTGCTCGGCAAGCAGTTCGTTCCACGCATTTACGACCAAGCCAACATCCGGCGGCGGAGCACCCTGACTCCAATATTGGATGACTGGAATCGGGTCCACCCTCTCGAAGGGCAGCGGCTTCGATCGCTTGTCGGCAAGCCCAGCCTCCCACGCGGCGGCCACAGCCGGCAATTCCTGCTGGAGCTGTCTGTATTGCTTCAACTGGGAAGAGTGTTTCCGATAGTCGAACTGGGAAGCTGTCTCACGAGCCAGCTCAAGATGATTTTCGGCTTGCTCGAAACGGGCAAGGCCAATCTTGCATAAATAGACGGAATATTGCGCCTTTTCGCTCAGTGGCCGAAACTCAAGAAATTTCTCGGCGTAGCCGAGAGCTTCTTCAGTCCGCCCGCACTGCATCTCGATCAGATAGGCGAGCCGATAAAGATTGGCATGGTATGGATGCGCATCGATGCCTTCTCGAACCGCAGCCAGCGCCTGGTCGGGCTTGTTCAGGTGAAGCAGGACTCGGCCGAGCAAATGAAAGGCGCCCGGCTTGTCGGGGCGAGACGCAACGACACTGCTCGCGCTCACCTCCGCTGCCCGAAAATCCAGGCTTTCAAGTTGGTAGCGTGCGAGATCGAAAAGCGCGGAGGCGGGCAGGGCCGGGAAGACAGGATTCTCCAACCGCGCTTCATATTCGGCTATCTCGGCTTTGTGTTTGCCCAAGACGTGCAGCCGCAGTTTCGCGCCGTGCAGGGCTGCACTGTCCGGATCGAGCGAGAGGCCTTCAATAAGGAGCGCTATGGCTTCGTCCGAGCGACCGAGTTCGATCAGCGCGTTCGCGGCCAAAGCGAAGCCGGACGCCTCATTTGGGCAGAGCGCAATCAATTGGCGTCCCGTCGCAAACACTCCCTCTATATCGCCGGAGTCCCGCTGCATGCTCGCAAGTTCGAGCAGTTGGACCGAAACCGGAACGGGCGGCTTCTTTCCCAGCGCCCAGCCGGCGGCGCGGACCAAGGAAGTCCAACGCTTCTTCAGCCCAGCGCCGAAGCGGTCCCGACCAAAACTCAAGATCGACTTTCGTGTCGGCAACTTGAACATAGTCTACCTAGACGCTTGAAAAGTAGGGGGGAGGATAGCCTTGTGGCGAGTATGGGAAACGGCGCTATCCTAGACGCCGTCTTGTTCAAGGCGAGGCGCCCACATAACTGCGGTGGCGCGCAAACATGGTGGACAGGGCTGGATTCGAACCAGCGTACGGGAAACCCGGGCAGATTTACAGTCTGCTGCCTTTAACCACTCGGCCACCTGTCCAGGTGTTGGCAGGGGCGCGCAATGGCGAGACGGCGGCGCGCTGTCAACAGCGGGGCATGGCCCGATTACGGTCGCCACGTCTTTGGAGCGGGTGAAGGGAATCGAACCCTCGTCGTAAGCTTGGAAGGCTTCTGCTCTACCATTGAGCTACACCCGCGCGTGGCCGAGCCTTTGCCATTGGCGCGAGCACGGCGTCAAGGATTAGCGGGCCGCGAACATAACCAGCGCGATTGACGACGCGGCCACCGATCCGGCGATCAGCAGCCCCAGCAGCACGGCAAAGCCAAGCCCTTCATTGCGATCGGCGATCGCGCGCTCGTCCAGATAGTAAAGACCATCCGCGCGCTTGATCACCAGACCGCGGATCAAAGCATCGTCAAGTTGCGTCTTCTCCGCGGCACTGGAAACCTCGATCGCAATGGCCCGCTCCGCTTTGATGGCGCCGGCCTTGCGCAGCCGCTGGACGACGGTCTCGCATGTCGTTTCCGCGTTCGAAGCCGCGATGGCGGCCATGATGGCAGGATTCATCGATACTCTCCTTCGGCTGACTATAGCGGTTGACGCGCGCCTCGCCAGCGGCGGCCCTCCTCGTTGACTCCGCATCGGCGGCGGGCAGCCCCCCGGAACCTCTCCACTTCGCGCGCATTTGCCTTGTGTGGGGCCGCGCGCCCGCGTCATCAAAAAAGGAGCCGCCATGACCGCCACGGCCGACCGAGAATATTCTCCTTCGCTTCATCCCGTGCATGCGGTGATTCTGGCGGGCGCTGTTCCTCTGTTTCTTGGCGCGCTGCTCAGCGATTGGGCCTACTCGTCCAGCTATCAGGTGCAGTGGACCAACTTCGCCTCCTGGCTGATCGCTGGCGGGCTGCTGTTCACCGGCTTCGCTCTGCTATGGTCGGGGATCGACCTGCTTCGCGCAGACCGGCGCGGCGGGGGCCGATTGATGACCTTTTTTCTGCTCCTGCTGGCGACATTTGTGTTCGGCCTAATCAACGCGCTGGTTCACGCCAAGGACGTGTGGGCGGCCATGCCGGCGGGCCTGATCCTGTCGCTGATCGTCGCCGTGCTCGCCATCGCCGCGACGTGGATCGCCTTTTCCAGCCTTCGCGAAGGACGCAGCGCATGAGCCGTTCACACCTCCTCGGCGCCGCCGGCCTGTGCGCTCTACTGAGCGCTTGCGGGGACGACCCCGCGCCGGTGCAATATGGTCCGAACCCGGACCTCCCAAATGTGCAGCGCGGACTGCTTCCCAATATGGAGATTGCGAGCCCGGCGAGCTGGGGCGACCAACGGCCGACGGTGCCCGAGGGCTATACGATCACGCCGATCGCAACCGATCTCAAGATTCCTCGCCAGACGCTCGTCCTTCCGAACGGCGACATTCTGGTGGCCGAAGGCAAGGGCGGCGGGGCGCCACTGCTGACGCCCAAGGATGCCATCGCCGGCTTCATCAAGAAAAAGGGCAACAGCTCGGTCAAGGGCGGCGACCGGCTGACCCTGCTTCGCGACGCTGACGGTGACGGCATTTATGAAGGCCGGGCGATTTTCGCGGAGAATTTGAACGCCCCTTACGGGCTCGCACTGGTGGGCGGCCGGCTGTACGTCGCCAATCAGGACGCGTTGGTGCGGTTCGATTACCGGCCCGGCCAGATCCGCGCGAGCGGCCCTCCGGTCAAGGTCACCGATCTGCCGTCTGCGATCAACCATCACTGGACCAAGTCGCTCGCCGCGAGCCCCGACGGGCGCTTCCTCTACGTCGGCATCGGCTCCAACAGCAATATCACCGAGCGCGGCATGCCGGCCGAGGTCGGCCGCGCTGAAGTGTGGCAAATTGATGCCGCGACGGGCGCGCACAAGCCGTTCGCCACCGGGCTGCGCAACCCGACCGCGCTCGCCGTCCAGCCGGACATGGGTCAGCTGTGGGCGGTGGTCAACGAGCGCGACGAGCTCGGGCCCAACCTCGTCCCGGACTATCTAACGTCGGTTCGTGAGGGCGCTTTCTACGGCTGGCCGTACAGCTATTGGGGCCAGAACGTCGATCCGCGCGTGCGGCCGCAAGATCCGCAAAAGGTCGCGGCGGCGATCCGTCCCGACTACAGCCTGCAGTCGCATACCGCGCCGCTCGGCCTGGCCTTTTCGTCGGGCGCAATGGGGCCGCGCTTCGCCGATGGCGCGTTCATCGGCATGCACGGCAGCTGGAACCGCAACGTCCCGGTTGGCTATAAGGTCATCTTCGTGCCCTTCCGTGGCGGCCGCCCGAGCGGCGCGCCGGTCGACGTCGTGACGGGCTTCATGGGCGAGGATGGCAAGACCAGGGGTCGGCCGGTGGGCGTGACGGTGGACCCGCGCGGCGCACTGATCGTCGCCGACGATTTGTCCAATACCATCTGGCGGATTGCGCCGCAGCGCGCCGTCCAAACGCCATCGCCCGCGCCGCCGCAAGGGTAAGGGAGCAAGCTGCACGCCTTTCCTTGCCGGGAAGGAACGACTCCCGGCGCCAGCGATTGAATCGGCTTCGTATCGATCGAGGCGGAGAAAAAGGCATGGCGGCACGGCCCAGTTGGCGCGGACAGATCAGGCTGGCGCTGGTCGCAATCCCGGTCGAGATTTTTCCGGCGACAAAGTCGGGTCGGTCGATTGCCTTCCACCAGGTCCATGAGCCGTCGGGCCAGCGCGTCCGCTACGAGAAAGTCGTGCCCGGCATCGGCCCGGTCGACCGCGACGAAATATTGAAGGGCTATGAAGTCGAGAAGGGCGAATATGTCCTGCTCGACCCCGAGGAGATCGAGAAGGTCAAGCTCGAGAGCCGCAAGACATTGGAACTCACTCAGTTCGTCGACCTGTCGGACATCGACCCGATCTATTACGACAAGCCTTATTATGTCGTGCCGGCCGACGATCTCGCGGAGGAGGCGTTCGTCGTGCTCCGCGAGGCGCTTCGCAAGGCGGGCAAGGTCGGCATCGGCCAGCTCGCGATGCGCGGCCAGGAATATGTCGTCAGCCTGAAAGCGTGCGGCCGCGGCATGGTCCTTGAGACGCTACGCTACGCCGACGAGGTCAACAAGGCCGCCTCTTATTTCAGCGACATCGGCGACGCCAAGCCCGATCCCGATCTGCTCGACCTCGCCAGCAGCCTGATCGAGAAGAAAGCGAGCGACTTCGACGCCAGCGAATTTCAGAACCGCTACATCGACGCGCTCAAATCGCTCATCGCCGAAAAGCAGAAGAAAAAGGGCAGGCGGGTCATCCAGGACAATTCGGACGACGCGCCGGCCAAGGGTTCTAACGTCATCGACCTGATGGCGGCGCTCAAGAAGAGCTTGGACGCCGGTGAGCGGACGCCGGCGAAGAAGGCACCCGCGAAGAAGGCTGCGGCGAAAAAGGCGCCTGCGAAGAAGGCCCCGCCGGCGAAGAAGCGGGCCTAGCCGATGGCCAAGCGCGTGCCGCTCGATATCGAACCCTATAATAAGAAGCGCGACTTCACCAAGACTGCCGAGCCAAAGGGCAAGAAGGTCACGACCAAGGGCGACAGCTTCGTCGTTCAGAAGCATGACGCATCGCGGTTGCACTGGGACTTCCGGCTTGAACTCGACGGCGTGCTCAAGAGCTGGGCGGTGCCGAAGGGCCCGTCGATCGACCCCGCCGACAAGCGGCTGGCGGTGCGAACCGAGGATCACCCGCTCGGCTACGGCACGTTCGAGGGCACCATTCCGCAGGGCGAATATGGCGGCGGGACGGTGATGCTGTGGGACCGGGGGCGCTGGATACCCGAGCCGGGCAAGGATCCCTCGAAGACGATCGAGGAAGGCCATCTCCACTTCACCCTCGAAGGCGAGCGGATGAAGGGCGAGTGGGTGATGTTTCGCCTCAAAGGCCGGCCCGGCGAGCACGGCGAAAATTGGATGCTCAAAAAAGTCGACGATGAACATACGGGTCCGGGCGAAGCGCTGGTCGAGCAGGGCGTGACCAGCATCACCACCGGCCGGACGATGGCCGAAATCGCGGCCGGCTCCGACGTGTGGAAGAGCAATCGCGGCGGCAAGAAAGGCGGGCCTGCAAAGAAGAAAGCCGGTGTCGGCCCGCCGCCGTTCCAGCCGCCGCAGCTCGCGACCTTGGTCGACGCCGTGCCGACCGGGCCTGACTGGCTGTTCGAATATAAATATGACGGCTACCGGCTGCTGCTTTCCACCGCCGGCGGGGCGGCAACCGCCTGGACGCGCAACGGCAAGGATTGGAGCGACAAGTTTCGGGGGCTTGTGCAAGCCGCGTCCGAGCTTCCCGCGGGCTGCCTGATCGACGGCGAGGCGGTGGCGCTCGGGGACAATGGCAAGCCCGATTTCCAGCGGCTCCAGGCGACCTTGAAGGGCGGCGAGGCCGATCTCGCTTTCTACGCCTTCGACCTGCTGGTCGATCAAGGCGAGGATGTGACTAAGCTGCCCAACCTAGAGCGCAAGGAGCGGCTTGCGGCGCTGCTCAAGGGCGTGACGGGGACGATCATCTACGGCGACCATCTCATCGCCAAGGGGGAGGCGCTGTTCGATGCGATCTGCGCCGAGAAAGGCGAGGGGATCATCGCCAAGAAGGCCAGAGCGCCCTATCGCGGCGCGCGCGCCAAATCCTGGCTCAAGGTCAAATGCATCCAGCGCCAGGAGTTCGTCATCGTCGGCTGGCAAGCGAGCGACAAGCGGCGCGGCTTTCGCTCGCTTCACCTAGCGGTGCGGGACGGCAAGAAGCTTGTTTACGCCGGCAAGGTCGGGACCGGTTTCGACACGAAAATGATCGAAAGCCTGAGCGAGACGATGCGCCCGTTGGCGATCGAAAAGCCGGCGCTCGACGTGCCGCGCGCCATGCTTCGCGGCTCGCACTGGTTGCGGCCCGAACTGGTTTGCGAAGTGGCGTTCACCGAATTCACCACCGACGGAG
>JALYQH010000118.1 GCA_030855945.1 Pseudomonadota bacterium
CGTCACGGGCCGGAGCCTTGAACGACTGACAGTGAGGTGCCTTCTTGGCCGGCGGAGTGGCAAGCAAGGGCGCGGGCAGGAGCGCGGCTGTTGCGATGAAGGCGATCCAACGGGACATGACCATACGCTACATCTGTCGCGCGGAAATGCAAGACAGTGTTTCTGCCCCTCGTCGCGGAGGCAGTGGCAAAAAATTAAACCAAGCGTGATTGCTTCAGCGCGGCGCCGATGAAGCCGGCGAACAAGGGGTGCGGCTCGAATGGGCGGCTCTTGAGTTCGGGGTGAAACTGAACCCCGATGAACCACGGGTGGTCGGGCCGCTCCACGATCTCGGGGAGAGCCCCGTCGGGCGACATGCCCGAAAACACCAACCCGCCTTTCTCCAGCGCGCCGCGATAATGGGCGTTGACCTCATAGCGGTGGCGGTGGCGCTCGCTGATCTCGGTCTTGCCATAGATGGTCGCCACATGGCTGTTGCCGGTAAGAACCGCAGGATAGGCGCCGAGCCGCATCGTCCCGCCAAGGTCGGTCGCGGCGCTGCGCTGCTGCAGCCCCTCCTCGCTCATCCACTCGGTGATCAGCCCGACCACGGGCTCCGGCGTTTCGCCAAATTCGGTGGTCGAGGCCGCATCGATCCCGGCGGTGTTGCGGGCGCCCTCGATGCACGCCATCTGCATGCCGAGGCAGATGCCGAAGAACGGCACGCCGCGCTCGCGGGCGAAGCGGACCGAGGCAATCTTGCCCTCGCTGCCGCGCTCGCCGAACCCGCCGGGGACGAGCACGCCGTTGAGCGGCTCGAGCTCGGTGGCGAGGTCGGCGCCTTCCTTCTCGAACAGTTCGGCGTCGAGCCAGCGGATGTTGACCCTGACCCGGTTGGCGAGACCGCCGTGGACCAAGGCTTCGCGCAGGCTCTTATAGGCATCCTGAAGGCCGACATATTTGCCGACGACCCCGATCGTCACTTCGCCTTCGGGATGATCGACCCGGTCCATGATGTCCTGCCAGCGATCAAGATCGGGATCGGGCGCATCGCTAATGTCGAACACCCGCAGCACTTCATGGTCGAGGCCTTCGCCATGATATTGCAGCGGCACGTCATAGATGGAACGGGCGTCGAGCGCCTGGATCACCGCGGACTGCGGCACGTTGCAGAATAGAGCGATCTTGGCGCGGTCTGCGACGGGAATTTCGCGCTCGGCGCGGCACAGCAATATGTCCGGCTGGATGCCGTAACTGGTCAGCTCGCGAACGCTATGCTGGGTCGGCTTGGTCTTGAGCTCGCCGGCGGCCGCGAGATAGGGAACCAGCGTAGTGTGGATGAACGCCGACTGGCCGCGGCCAAGGTCGTTTCTCAGCTGGCGGATCGCCTCAACGAACGGCAGGCTTTCGATATCGCCGACCGTCCCGCCAATCTCGCAGATGACGAAGTCGAGCCCGTCGATGTCCGCGAGCGCGAATTCCTTGATCGCATTCGTGACGTGAGGGACGACCTGGACCGTCGCGCCGAGATAGTCGCCGCGCCGTTCGCGCGCGATGATGTCGCGGTAGATGCGGCCGCTGGTGACGTTGTCGCTCTGCTTGGCCGAGACACCCGTGTAACGCTCGTAGTGGCCGAGATCGAGGTCGGTTTCGGCGCCGTCGTCGGTGACGTAGACCTCGCCATGCTGATAGGGCGACATCGTCCCCGGATCGACATTGAGATAGGGATCGAACTTGCGGATGCGGACCGAATAGCCGCGCGCCTGAAGCAATGCCCCGAGTGAAGCAGCGAGCAAGCCCTTGCCAAGCGAAGAGACCACGCCGCCGGTGATGAATATATACCGCGCCATGGGAGACAAGCCTTAGGGACAGGCGCCGCCGGGTGGAAGCGCTCGAATCACCGGTCCAGCGAAAAACTTTGTCCGCAGGCTTACTGCGCCAGCGGAACCGCCGGCGTCTGCTGGGGCTCGCCGGGCGCGGTCGGCGGAGCAGTTGCCGGGGCTGGCGCGGCGGCCGGCGCTTCGCGGGCGAGCGATGTGTCGATCGTTTCGGTGCGCGTCGAGCCGGCGATCGCGGCGAGAAAAATCGACAGAAAAACGAACAGGCCGCCGAGCACCGCGGTCGCGCGCGTCAGGAAATCCGCCGCTCCGCGCGCGGTCATGAACCCCGACGATGATCCGCCGACCCCAAGCCCGCCGCCTTCGGACCGCTGCATCAATATGACCCCGACCAGGCTTGCGGCAACGATGGTCTGGACGATCAGCAGGAAGGTGAACAACATGAGGAGAGAGGCCCGTTCGAAATGAGGATCTTACGGCGGCAGATAGCCGCTCGCGCCGAGAGTTTCAACGCGCCGCGGCGATGATCGGCTCGAAGTCGCTGTTGGAGAGGCTCGCGCCGCCGACCAACGCCCCGTCGACGTCGGGAACCGCGAAGATTTCGGCGGCATTGCTGGCCTTGACCGAGCCGCCGTAGAGAATTCGTACCGCTTCACCCAGCTCGCCGTAGGCCGCGACCAATCGCGCCCGAAGCGCGGCATGCATCTCGCCTATCTCGATCACTCCCGCGACCTTGCCCGTGCCGATCGCCCAGATCGGCTCATAAGCGACTGAGAAACGGGCCGGATCGCCGATGCTGAATGGAAGGGAGGCGTCGAGCTGAGCGCCGACATGGGCAACCGCCCGCCCCTCCCCGCGCACCGCGTCACTTTCGCCGACGCACAGGATCACGCCGAGACCCGCGGCCAGCGCCGCCTCGGCCTTGGCCTTGACGCCCGCGTCGGTCTCGCCATGCTCCTCGCGCCGCTCGCTATGCCCGACGATGACGAGCTTGGCGCCGGCGTCGGTCAGCATCTGCGCCGAAATATCGCCGGTAAAGGCCCCATTCGCTTCGGCATGAACGTCCTGTCCGCCGATCGCAAAGCCTCGGGCGGAGTGGGTCGCGCGTTCGATCAAGGTCGCGGGGATGCACAATGCGACATCGACTTCGCCGTGCGTCTCGGCGGCCATCGAGATCGCCGTCACCTGCGACAGCATCGTGCTGGTCCCGTTCATTTTCCAATTGCCCGCGACCAATTTGCGTCTTGTCATAGTGCTGCACTTCCCAGGTCGCGATCGCTTGCCGCCGCGCCGCCTCGCCCCTAAAGCGGCGCGTCCCGTTTTCAAAGTGCGAGCCCGCCTTTCATGCTGTCCTCCTTTCGCCGCCTGTCCAAGTCGAAGATCGGCACGGCCGTCCTGGTCTTGTTCGTCGTCCTTATCGTCGCGAGTTTCGCGCTGGCCGACATCAGCGGCACCGGCGGGGCGGGATTGGGCGGGAGCAGCGGCGCGCTAGCCGAGGCCGATGACGAACAGGTAACCGAACGCGATTATGCGACCGCGATGGATCGCTTGCTCGGCGCGGCACGCCAGCAGAACCCCGAGGCGACCTATGCGACGTTGGGCGAGGATACGCGGGCGCTGCTCGCCCAATTGATCGATGAAGCGGCGCTCAAGGCCTTCGCCAACAATCACGGCCTGCTGTTGTCGCGGCGGCTTATCGACGCCGAAATCGCCAGTTTCCCCGCGACCCGCGGGCTCGACGGGAAGTTCAGCCAGGAAGCCTATACCGCGTTCCTCGCTCAGCAGCGCCTGACCGATGCGCAAGTCCGCCGTGCGCTCACCGGCGACCTCACCCGCCGGCTGTTGCTTGGACCAGTCGCCGCCAATGCTCGCATGCCGGTCGGCGTCGCCACCCAATATGCGTCGATGCTGCTTGAGCAGCGCAAGGGGCAATTGGTGATGGTGCTGACCGAGCCGTTCCGGCAAGGCCTGACCCCGAGCGCGGGCGACATCCAGGCATATTACGATCAGAATCGCGCACGCTACATCGTACCCGAACAGCGCGTCCTGCGCTTCGCGGCGATTGGCCCTGAGCAAGTCGCCGCGGTCTTACCCACCGATCAGGAGGTAACCGCTTATTACAACGCCAATCGCGCCGCCTACGCCGGCCGCGAAGTGCGGGTGATCAGCCAGGCGGTGGTGCCGGGCAAGGCCGCTGCCGACGCCATCGCGGCCCGCGCCCGATCGGGTGCGAGCTTCGCCGCCGCCGCCGCGCCGGCGGGGCTTGCCGCCGAAGACATCAGTGTCGGCCCGCAGACCCGCCAGCAATTCGGCTCGCTCGCCGGCGAGCCGGTTGCCACCGCCGCCTTTGCTGCGGCCAGCGGCGCGACCGTCGGGCCGATCCAGTCGGACCTCGGCTGGCACGTCATCCGCATCGACGAAGTGCGGACCGATGCCGGCCGCAGCCTCGCCGACGCCCGCGCCGAAATCGTCGCCACGCTAACCGCCGACAAGCGCAAGGAAGCGCTGCTCGACCTCGTCACCCGCGTCGAGGAATCGATCGAGGATGGCGGCAGCCTCGCCGAAGCGGCGGCAGCGGCGAAGCTTACCCTGGTCGATACCCCGGCGATCTCAGCAGCGGGCGCCGCCCGCGCCGATCCGGCCTATCGCTTGCCCCCCGCTTTGGCGCCCGGGGTCAAGAGCGGGTTCGAGCTTGCGGCAGAGGACGATCCGGTGATTGAAACGCTGCCCAATGATGCCGGCTATCTGCTGGTCGGCGTCGGGCGAATCATTCCCGCCGCGCCCGCCCCGCTCGCCGAGATTCGCGACCGGGTCGCCGCCGACTGGATCGCCAAGAAGGCGTCGGACCGCGCCCGCGCGGTAGCGTCGGAGATTGTCGCCAAGGTCGGGCGCGGCGTCCCGATCGCCGACGCCGCGCGCCAAGCCGGGCAAGGCGTCTCAGGCGTCGAGCCGATTAG